>JAAFHR010000263.1 GCA_013298455.1 Betaproteobacteria bacterium
GGGCTAGGGGTGAGGGGGACGTTCGCTGGAACACGAACCTCCGCGCTCCGAATCAACTACCCCCTCTCCCCAACCCTCTCCCTCAAGGGGAGAGGGAGTCAGTTTGGTTCCCCTCTCCCCCGGAGGGAGAGGGGCTAGGGGTGACGGGGACGTTCGCTGGAACATGAACCTTCGCGCTCCGAATCACGTGCCCCCTCTCCCCAACCCTCTCCCGCAAGGGGAGAGGGAGTCAGTGCTCGGCAAACGGCCCGCGCTCAAAAAACCGCTAAAGTTGTACCCAACAACAACCCACTTTCCCGACCATGGCCAACCCCTTCCTCGTCGCCAAAACCATCGACACCAATGCCGATGTATCCATCCTGCCCAAACTCGCCAACCGTCACGGCTTAATCACGGGCGCGACGGGCACGGGAAAAACGGTCAGCCTGCAAACCCTTGCCGAAGGCTTTTCGCGGCTTGGTGTACCCACGTTTATGGCCGACGTGAAGGGCGATCTCACCGGACTTTCGCAAACGGGCGGCGGCAATCAGCGCGTGATTGATCGCGTGGCGCAGCTCAAGCTCACCGGCTTCACCAACGAATCATTTCCCGTGACCTGCTGGGATGTGTTCGGCGAACAAGGTCATCCGCTTCGCGCCACGGTGGCCGAGATGGGCCCGCTCCTTCTCTCGCGCATTTTGAATTTGAATGAAACGCAAAGCGGTGTGCTCACCGCCGTATTCAAAATCGCCGATGACAAAGGATTGCTGCTCCTTGATTTGAAAGACCTACGAGCGCTGTTGGTTCACGCCGGAGAAAACGCCAAGGAATATCAGCTTGCCTACGGCAACATTTCCAGCGCGAGCATCGGTGCGATTCAGCGCGGCATCCTCACGCTCGAATCGCAAGGTGGCGAAAAGTTTTTCGGCGAACCGGCGTTGAATCTTGATGATCTGATGCAAACGGTCGATGGCAAAGGTGTGGTCAATATTTTGGCGGCTGACAAGCTGCTCGCCAATCCGCGCATCTACGCTACCTTTCTACTCTGGCTTCTCTCGGAGCTCTTCGAAACGCTCCCCGAAATTGGCGACCCGGATCAACCCAAGCTCGTCTTCTTTTTCGACGAAGCGCATTTGCTTTTTAGCGAAGCGCCGCCCGAACTTCGGAGCCGGATTGAGCAAGTCGTGCGGCTCGTTCGCTCGAAAGGCGTCGGCGTTTACTTCGTCACGCAAAACCCGCTTGATGTGCCCGACGTAGTGCTCGGTCAGCTTGGAAACCGCATCCAACACGCCTTGCGTGCCTACACGCCACGCGATGCCGAAGCCGTCAAAACCGCCGCGATGACCTTCCGCCCCAATCCAAAAATCGACACCGAAAAAGCGATCACTGAACTCGCCACGGGTGAGGCGCTTGTCTCGTTCCTCGATGAAAAGGGCCGCCCGAATCCGGTGGAGCGCGCGTGGGTTATCCCACCGTCGTCGCGCATCGGCCCCGTGAACGCTAGCGAACGAACCGCATTGTTGAAATCATCGCTCGTGACCGGCGTTTACGACAAAACGGTTGATCGTGAAAGTGCGTACGAAAAGTTAACGGGGCGAGTGAGCGACCGCATCGATGCAGCCACCCCCTCCCCCGTTCGCCCTGAGCCGGTCGAAGGGCCGGTCGAAAACTCACCCGCCGCACAAGCAGAGCCAAAAGAAGAACCCGGTTTCTTAAGCAAAGCCACCGACATGATCGGCGGCATCTTCACCGACGACGCCCCTAAAACCGGCCCCCGAGGCGGCACCATCCGCACCCGAGAAAGCGCAGGCCAAGCCGCGATGAAATCAGCGGCTCGCGCCATCGGATCGGAAGTGGGGCGACGCGTGATTCGCGGGGTGTTGGGGTCGATATTTGGGGGGCGAAGATAGGACGAACGCGCACCTCTGTTATAACTGTTCATTTACACAGCATACGTACCGGAGCGGTCATGTATCGACGCGTTCAGACCGCTAGTAGCAAATTCGAGACGTGCACTTTTAAAAAGCTATGCTTGCGGACGTTACATAAATCACGTTAGGCCGCACAATGGGACGCCAGATCGCAGTCGCAATGCTTCCGGAAGACGAAACCCGGTTTGTCCAGTTCCTCCGCAGCACGACGGAGATCCGTCTCTTTCGCTGGTCCGCACCCTCACCTTCCCAACTTGAAGTTTTCGGCACGGAACTTGGCAACGAAAGGTCCTTCTACATTTGGCCAACCGCTTTCAAATGGGAACCAGAGTTTAGTCAGTTCGGAGAAATCGCAGTTCCAGAGAGTCGAGGGCGCTTCTATTTGAGAAATACGTCTGCCGCGCCACTCCTTGAGTACTCCCGCCACGGATTCGAGCCAGGGCAAGCGTATGGGAGGCTCTACTGGTCAAAGACGTTCGCCGCACCCGTTGGTCTTGACTATGACTCGGCAGTCTTTGAGACTTGGTACGAGCGTGTGGTTCGCTGGGTACGGAAGAATGGCCAGCGGTACAAGGCGGAACGCAGTGGGCCCTACTACTTACCGCAGGCACTGGCCAAGCGCAGTGCGGCCTAACACCTCGCTCAAGCTGACCCGCTACGGCATGCAGCGTAAGCCTGGTGTGCAGTGCCTGCGGCACTCTCGCACACCAGGCTTACACTGCATGCCTCCGCGGGCAGCTTAGCTCGAACGTTGAAGCTGCGCAAAAAACCTTGCCGAACGAGGTCATCAGAAGCGCGTAGCCCGTAGGTTGGAACCCGCAGGGGTTCCAACTCGTAAACCCACGAAGTCTGGAAAACGGTTCTCGTCAGGCTCGTGATCGGCAAGCGCGCAAGCTGCCCAGCCCGCGTCCACCGTCTCGTAACGCATTGTTACGTTTCGAAGTCCACCAGAGAGCGAGGCTCTGCGATATTACGGTCTAGCCCAACTGATTGGGTCGCTTTTGGAGACCGATATGCCATCAAAATCATTACTTCGGATGCTTGCGGTGGGGACGCTCAGCGCGATCTCTGCGCTCTCTTCCATCGCGCCTGTGGCCGCGCAGACCAATGCGCCTGGCGCGACGATCGTTGAGTTCTACCTCGCACCGTACAACAAGTTTTATTTGAGCGCACTGCCTTCGGAGTGGGCGGCGCTCGATGCGGCGAAAGCGGCGGGTTGGTCGCGCACTGGTGTGACGTTTACCGCTGCGCCGCAAACTGCTGCGGGGGCGGTTCCGGCGTGTCGCTTTTTTCACCCCGGCGTGGTGTCGCATTTCTTCAGCATCGTGCCAAGCGAGTGCGCTTTGCTCGCCGCGTCGCCGGATTTTGTGAACGAAGGGATTGCTTGGTATGCCTACGCGCCAGTCGCGGGCAGCTGTCCTGCGGACACCGTGGGGATGTATCGCACGTTTAACAATGGAGCAATCGCCGCGAACGGTCCGGCCAATCATCGCTACTTTACGGATTACACGTTCTACCAAAGCTATGCCGCGAAGGGCTATCAGCTTGAGGGGTTGGCGATGTGTTTGCCGCTCTCGAGCGCCGAGAAACGCGCGGATGCATCACGGCTACTCTTTCAAGCAAGTTTTGGCGCGCGACCTGCTGACATCGACACGGTTGTGAATCGCGGCATCAGTCAATGGATTGACGATCAACTTGCGGCCGCACCGTCACGCTACACCGAGCGCAATTGGATGCCGCTCACCCGCCCCGATACGTGCATCAACAACACCACGCCACCGCTCACCGCAACGAGCTATTGCCAGCGCGACAACTACGGGCTTTACCAAATTCAGCGCGAGTTTTTTCAGCAAGCGATCAACAATTCCGATCAGTTGAAGCAGCGTGTTGCATGGGCTTGGTCGCAGTTTTTTGTGGTGAATGGTGCCGAAGTGGGCATGGCTTACGGCATGGCGGATTATCAGCAAATGCTTCGCGATAACGCCACGGGAAATTTCCGCGCCCTGCTCTCGAAAGTCACACTGCATCCGGGCATGGGTCGCATGCTCGATATGGCCAACAATTTGAAACCCGATGCGCAGCGCGGTATCGTGCCCAACGAAAACTACGCCCGTGAATTGCTGCAACTCTTTTCGCTCGGGCTCTACCAGCTCAACGTGGATGGCACGTGGAAGCGCGATGCCAAAGGCTTGCCCATCGATAGCTATTCGCAAGAGGAAGTCGAAGATCTGGCACACATTTTCACTGGCTGGACTTACCCCACGGTGCCGGGCAACAACCCAGCTGCGCTCAACCGAACCACCAATACCAAAGGCGTGATGGAGGAGCGCAGCGCACAGCATGATTACGCCACTCGCACCTTATTGGGCGGAACCGTGCCCGGCAATCTCACGCAAAAGGAGCGTTTGGATCGGGCGATTGATTTAGTGTTTAACCACGCCAACACCGCGCCGTTTGTGTCGAAATTTTTGATTCAGCAGTTGGTCACTGGCCAGCCGTCGCCATCGTACGTGGAGCGCATTGCTCGCGTGTTTCAAAACAACGGCAGCGGCGTTCGCGGCGACATGAAGGCCGTGGTGAAAGCGATTTTGCTCGATGTCGAGGCCCGCGGTGCCGCCAAATGGACGCCCAACTACGGCCACCAAAGCGAACCCGTGCTCGCCATCACTCGCTTGGCCCGGGCGATGAACGCAACCACCGATGGGGTGTATTTCCGAAATACGCCAAGCGGCTCGGGGCAAACGGTCTTTTACGCGCCATCGGTGTTTAACTACTACCCGCCCGATTACACGCTCACCAAAAGCGGGGTGACCTCGCCCGAATTTGCGATTTACAACACGAGCTCAGCGATCAATCGCGCCAACGTGGCCTACAACACGGTCTTTGCAACGATTGGCGTTGACCCCACGGTATTCGGCGCGACCGGCACGCAATTCGACCTGTCACCGCTGACGAGCGTTGCATCGAGCAGCACGGCGCTTTTAGATCGATTAAATGACGTGCTCTTTGCGGGCCGGATGACCGCATCCACGCGAGCCATCATGCAAACCGCGCTCGACACGATTGCACAGAGCGACACCGCAACGCGCGTCAAAACGGCGCTCTACCTCTCGGCCGCTGCGCCCGAAACCCAAGTCTTACGGTAAGGAGCCTGACCATGATGAATCACAATCGCCGCCACCTCCTTCAAGGGATCGCAGCCAGCAGCACACTCGCATCGCTCACCCGCTTCGGTGTGAATGATG
>JAAFHR010000264.1 GCA_013298455.1 Betaproteobacteria bacterium
CCCCGCCAACAAGGCGGGGATGGCAATGTGAACGTCGGGCGAGACCTGAATGGCCTTTTGAATCTAACGGACAAAGAGGCGACCAAGCGCGGCGATCAATTCATCGCCTCCGAGCTCTTTTTGCTTGTTTTGGCGAGCGACAAAAGTGAGACAGGTCGACTGTTCAGAGACGCTGGTGCTAGCGCGAAGTCGCTCGCGGCGACGATCGAAGCCCTTCGCGGCGATTCCGGTGTGAATTCCCAAGAAGCCGAGGGGCAGCGACAGTCACTCGAAAAGTACACCGTAGATCTTACGGATCGCGCGCGAGCCGGGAAACTCGATCCGGTGATCGGTCGCGATGATGAGATTCGTCGGGTGATTCAGGTGCTGCAACGGCGCACGAAAAACAATCCCGTATTGATTGGCGAACCGGGTGTAGGGAAGACTGCGATCGTCGAAGGACTAGCGCAGCGTATTGTCAATGGCGAAGTGCCCGAAGGGCTCAAAAACAAGCGTGTGCTGTCGCTTGATTTCGCGGCAATGCTTGCCGGTGCGAAGTATCGCGGTGAGTTTGAGGAGCGTTTGAAGGCGGTGCTCAAGGATTTGGCGAAAGACGAGGGCCAAACCATTGTCTTCATCGACGAGTTGCACACCATGGTCGGCGCGGGCAAGGCCGAAGGCGCGATGGACGCGGGAAATATGCTCAAGCCCGCGCTGGCTCGCGGCGAACTGCATTGCGTCGGCGCAACCACGCTTGATGAATATCGAAAGTACATCGAAAAAGACGCGGCGCTAGAGCGTCGCTTTCAAAAAGTGTTGGTGGGTGAGCCGAGTGTTGAGTCCACCGTGGCGATTTTGCGTGGGCTTAAGGAGCGCTATGCGCTGCATCATGGCGTTGAGATTACTGATCCCGCCATCATCGCCGCCGCCGAGCTTTCGCATCGCTACATCACGGATCGATTTTTGCCCGATAAAGCCATCGATTTGATTGACGAAGCAGCCAGCCGCATCAAGATGGAAATCGATTCGAAGCCCGAGGTGATGGACAAGCTCGACCGCCGAATCATTCAATTGAAAATTGAACGCGAAGCGGTGAAGAAAGAGAAAGATGATGCTTCAAAAAAACGCCTGGGATTGATCGAAGAAGAAATTCTCAAGTTGGAGCGTGAATACGCCGACTTCGATGAGATTTTGCGCGGCGAAAAGGCCGCTGTACAAGGCACGCAAGGCGTCAAAGAGCAAATCGAAAAACTCAAGCTCGAAATGGACGAAGCGCGACGTCGTGGTGACTTCGCACGCATGTCGGAAATTCAGTATGGCAAGCTGCCCGAGCTAGAGAAAAAGCTTGTCGAACTCACCCCGGTCCCTCCCGGAGTCAGAGGGGTCGCGGCGACACCGCAGAAACCCAAGCTTCTCCGAACCCAAGTGGGTGCCGAAGAAATCGCCGAGGTTGTTTCCCGTGCAACGGGCATTCCGGTGAGCAAAATGATGACTGGCGAGCGCGAGAAATTGCTGCACATCGAAGATGCGCTGCACAAACGCGTGGTCGGTCAAAACGAAGCCGTGCAACTCGTGGCGGACGCCATCCGCCGCTCACGCGCCGGGCTCGCTGACCCAAACAAACCGTATGGCTCATTCCTGTTTTTAGGGCCGACCGGCGTTGGCAAAACCGAGCTCACCAAAGCGCTTGCCAACTTCATGTTTGACAGCGAAGACGCATTAATTCGCATCGACATGAGCGAATACATGGAAAAGCATTCCGTCGCCCGCTTGATCGGCGCGCCGCCGGGCTACGTTGGATTCGACGAAGGCGGGCAGCTCACTGAGCAAGTGCGCCGCAAACCCTACAGCGTGATCTTGTTTGATGAAGTTGAAAAGGCGCATCCCGATGTGTTTAACGTGCTCCTGCAAGCACTCGACGACGGTCGCATGACCGATGGCCAAGGCCGCACAGTCGACTTCAAAAACACCGTGATGATCATGACGAGCAATCTCGGTGGCAACAAGATTCAAAGCATGATCGATTCGCCCTCAGAGCTTGTGAAGCTCGCGGTGATGGCCGAAGTCAAAGATCATTTCCGCCCCGAATTCATCAACCGTATCGACGAAATCGTCGTCTTCCACGCCCTCGGTCGCGACAACATCAAAGGCATCGCCCGCATTCAGTTGAAGCGCTTGGAAGAGCGTTTGGCGAAACTCGATCTCAAACTCGAAGTGAGCGACGCCGCACTCGAGCTGCTCTGCGAAGAAGGGTTCGATCCAGTCTACGGCGCACGTCCGCTCAAACGCGCGATTCAGCAATCGATTGAGAACCCGTTGTCGAAACAGTTGCTCGCCGGGAAGTTTTTGCCGGAGTCGACGATTCGGGTGGATGCGAAGGGTTCGGAGATTGCGTTCGCATGATTTGGCGTAGGCTGGGATGAAATCCCAGCTTTGTGGCTGAAACGAATGCTGGGATTGCATTCCGGTCAGCGATACTTGGTATCATAGGCGATACCATGAAAAGTCTGCCAGTTATTGTTCTCGATACGAATGTGTTGGTTAGCGCACTGCGTTCGCGCAACGGCGCGTCATTCGAGCTTTTGAGCGCCTTGCTTGACGAGCGCTTTGTGATCGCCGTTTCGGTGCCGCTTGTGATGGAGTACGAATCGGTACTGCATCGTGAGGGTGTCGTTCCGATCCCCGCCTTTCAAATTGATGCGGTCATCGACATGATCTGTGCGGCGGCTCGCTTGCAAGAAATACACTTTCTTTGGCGACCGCAACTGCGCGATCCGAAGGACGAGATGGTGTTGGAAGCCGCAGTAAACGCCGAAGCAAATTTTCTGGTCACACACAACTTGCGAGACTTCGAGCCTGCGAAGCAGTTCGAGGTGAAACCAATTGGTCCGCGAGCATTTTTGAATTATTTGGAGAGCAGAAAACCATGAGCACACTAAGCCTTCGTTTGCCCGAATCGATTCATAAGGGAGCGCGTGAGTACGCGGAAAAGGAGGGAATCTCGGTGAACCAGCTTGCGGCGACCGCGCTTGCAGAAAAGCTCGCTGCGCTTGGCGCTGCTGACTATGTTCAGGCGCGCGCGAAGCGTGCGAGCGTGAGGAAATTTCGCGCTGCGTTGGCAGCGGTGCCCAATATTCGCCCAGTCCAAGGTGACGAGTAGACGACGCGACGCAATTCAACCTATGCCGAGCAAAGTCGTTAAACACAGCGTCGATCCCGCAAAACCGATGAAACTGACGGCCAAGCAAAAGGCGGAGGTCACCGCGCTTCGAAGCAGACGAGACGTTGGCTTTGAGTACAGCGACATCGCGCCGCTGCCAAAAGATTTCTTGAAAACCGCTATTCGCAACCCGTTCTACAGAACCGTCAAAGCACCGACCACCTCGCAGCGGTTGGGTAACCTTTAAACCGCCCACATCTCACTGAGCCCGACAAGGAGACAGGGTCATCGGCCAAGGCTCTACACTTTCTCCTTTGCTCTGTCGCTTCCGCACTGCCCTTATGTTCGCCTCGATCCGCGAAGACATCGCTGCTATTCAAGCCAAAGACCCCGCTGCGCGTTCGGCGTTTGATGTCATTTTTTCTTACCCCGGTTTTCATGCGCTTCGGTTTCATCGCTTGGCCAACCGGCTGTGGCGATCTAACTTTCGGAGCCTTGCGCGCTGGGTGTCGCATTGTTCGCGCTTCTTTACCGGCATCGAAATTCATCCGGGTGCATTCATTGGTCGGCGCGTGTTCATCGATCATGGCATGGGCATCGTGATTGGCGAGACGGCTGAGGTGCATGATGATTGCACGATTTATCAAGGCGTGACGCTGGGCGGAACGTCGCTTGAGAAAGGTGCTAAGCGCCACCCGACGCTCGCCAAAGGCGTGATCGTGAGCGCGGGTGCGAAGGTGCTCGGCAGCTTCACGGTGGGCGAGGGCGCTCGCATTGGATCGAATTCGGTGGTGCTCAAAGCCGTGCCACCGGGCGCGACCGCCGTTGGAATTCCTGCGCGAATCATTACGGCGGAAACCAAAGAGAAACGCGAATCCACGGCGCAGAAAATGGGGTTCTCAGCGTATGGCGTTTCTGCTGATTTAGACGATCCGCTGGTGCAAGCGATTCACAAATTACTCGATCACAGCGCGGCGCAAGACGCTCGTTTGAACGCCATCTGCGCGGCGCTTGAAAAGCAGGGCATCGACTGCTCGTCGCTCCGAGGCGAGTCAGTGGACAGCGCCGCCATTGACAAGCTGCTCGACGCGGAGTGATTGAAGCGCCGCGGTGATCGGTAACGCTACGCAGCTTGCTTCTGCAGCTCCGGGGCGAGTGGCGGCAGCGTGACGGTAATCGGCGACACGGAGCCGTGCGCTGGATTGCGAGTGGTCGACAAATGCGTTTGGAAGAACTGCCCAACACGCTGTTTATATTCGTTTGGATAGCGGCGATACGATGAGATGTGATGCTCACCTTGCGTGACCCACAGTCCGGCGTTTGCAGCGGTTGCGATTTGCTGGGCGTGATCGAGCGGTACGAATGGGTCTTGATCGGAATGAATGACCAGCATCGGTAGACCGCCAAAAGATTCCGCATCCTTGGCGGGGCGGTTGCGCTCAAAACGAACGCCGGTGTAGAGCCGCGACATCAACAGCGCGCCCGGAAGGAAAAGATTGGGCATCCCGGATAGTCTGCGGAAGCGGCGCTGCATCATGTCGCTGAAATCGGCGTACGCGCTGTCGGTGATGAGCGCGCCGATTGCAGGTTCGATTTTGGTTGCCGCAATCGCGCATGCGCCACCCATCGATGCGCCCAGAAGCCCCACCGAACCTGGCTTGTAGCCTCGATCCATCAACCAGTCCACAGCGCCCAACACATCATATCGTTCGCGTAAACCGTAGGTCATTCGCGCTGAGCTACTCTCACCGTGTCCGCGCAGATCGAGCATAAACACTGAGAGTCCGCTTTGCACAAGCGATTGCACCAAATCGTAGGTGCTCGTTTTGAGCTCGTCACCTCGGCAGCAGTCTTTGCCGTGCACCAAAACGACCGCTCGATCCGCCCTTGCGGCGCGCAGATACCAACCTGCAAGCACCAAATCACTGCCGCGAGAGGTGAAGCTCACGCGGTCGGCTTTGTGCGCGTCCCAGATTGGGTCGTCATGCGGGCTTTTTCGCTTGGCCCGAGTC
>JAAFHR010000265.1 GCA_013298455.1 Betaproteobacteria bacterium
TCAGCAACAGCGTTCATAGTTCACTCCAAAAAAGTTTTGGGTGAAACATCAATGAAACCGCAGGAGAAAACGCCGGCTCGGCGTTAGGGGCTCGTCAGCGGAAACAGCGATGTGTCACCAATCTGCGAGCGCCGTTGAAAACCAATGGTTCGAGCCTAGCCTGTCATTTCCACCAAAGTGGCCGCAGGTCGCAACGCTCCTCGAACTCGTCAATTGTAGCCAAAAACGCGCTACTCGTTCAATCCCAACGCCGCAACGCACTTTAGAAATCGCGGGTGCCGCCGCCAGGGATCGAATTCCTCATAGTAGTAAGACAGGTACACATAGGGATCATGTTCAGCGATGGCATGCTCCCACGCTTTGAGCACGCCCTCTTCGTCGCCGAGCAATGCATCAATGATGGCGTAAACCATTGGATCTTCGAGCCAAGGTACTTGCTGCAGCGCTTCAGTCTTTAATGTCTTCGCTGCAACGTAATCGCCGGCGCCTGCACGAGTCAGCGCCTTCATCATCGGTGCGTATCGCGCGGATTCCGGCCACAGGCTGAGACTCGTTTCGAAGTTTTGATCGCTGGCATCAAACTCGCCGAGTTTTCGCAAAATGTGCCCGCGATTCCAGCGCCCGACGCTCGAATTGGGCTCGAAGCTCAATAGATGATCAGTGAGCTTCAGAGCCAGCGGGTAGTTGTGCGACACAATGGCCACAGCAATCTCGCCGTGCACCGGATCGAGCGAGAGCGGATCGATGAGCTTGGCGATCACGATGCTCTTTCGTGCCTCGTCGAACGATTGCAGATAGGTACAGAGCTTGGCTTGAAAGAGATGCGCTTCGATGCAATGGGGGCCGAGCTGCACGGCGCGTGCAGCCAATGCGCGTGCCGCCTTCGGCTCGTAAGCTACAAAGAACGTCAAGTAGCCGTGCGCAGCCAGCACCACCGGATCGAGCGGTGCGAGCTGATGGGCAAGTCGCGATGATTCGAACGCGCGATGCGATGCAGCGGCGAGCGGCTCCGCGCCCGCATTACCACGCGCCCACCATATTTTGGCGAGCGCTGCATGCGCCCGCGCGAAACCCGGATCCAGCGCCACCGCCGTACTCAATTGTTCGGCCGCCGTGGCGAGCGAACTGACCGTGTCCTGACGATAGGCGTAGAGCCCGCGATGGTAGGCAAGCATCGCTTCGGCGTTGGTCGACATTGACACATTCGCTGCCGCCGCGTCGGGCGCACCGAGCTTCTGCCTTTGCGCGTCAACCGCGGGCTCAATGGAGCGGCGCATCAAATCGATGAGCTGCGATTGGAGATTCGCACGGTTCTCCGCATCGCTCTCAAATGAGTGGCTCCACAGATGCGTACCGTCGGCGGCCACAATCATCTGAGCCGTCAATCGCAGTCGCGAACCCACCTCTTGCACGCTGCCCTCGAGCACGAAATGCGCGTCGAGTTCGGTGGCGATCTCGCGAATATCTTTTGAAACGTTTTTGAAGCGAAAGCTCGACGTGCGCGCCAGCACTTGCACGGTATGTAAGCGCGCCAAGGCGTCAATCATGTCATCAGTCAAACCGTCGCACAGCGCTTCATTGGTGTCGTCACCCGTAAAGTTGGCAAGCGGCAGCACCACGATACGCGGCATCGCCGGGAGCGGTTGCGGCGCGGTGCGCCGGATGATCGGCACATAGCTTCCACGTGGGATTTCAAACTTAAACGCAGCCGCTCTGCCCTCGTCGCTGTAGTAGCGCTCAAGCTGTTCTCGAAGTCGATTGATAGACACACGAACGATGCCGTCGGCATCGCCATCAAACGCGGCGGGCGTTCGTCCGAATACGTCGACAGCGATGGATGACTCTTTGAGTCGCACCGACTGATCGGCGAGTTTGGCTTCGACCAAATACTGCAGCAAGCTTCGGGAGCGAACAGCGCGTGCGAACGTGCGGCTCGCCAGTGTGTCGGCGAGCGCCTGACGAATCGAACCTGCGGCGAGGTTAGTGTGTTCCATGATGAGTCGTAACGGTAACGTAACGGCGGAAACCGCGCAATCGTGTGTTTACCAGTGCTTTGCAACAGACAATGGCGCAAAGCATTTGTGTATCGAGGATTGCCATGAATTTGCGTATCAATCGTTACGTTGAATCGTTTTTGACCGGCCAAATGTGTGGCTTGCAGCG
The DNA here is from genome assembly GCA_013298455.1 of Betaproteobacteria bacterium. GTDB lineage: Bacteria > Pseudomonadota > Gammaproteobacteria > Burkholderiales > Casimicrobiaceae > Casimicrobium. The sequence goes on from JAAFHR010000265.1 coordinate 2,164, forward strand.
GTGGACTGCGGCGGCCGCAATGCGACGATGCGCCACGCTGCTAGCTCTGGCGGTGAGCTTCGGCGCTGCGGCGGCAACGCACCAATACGAAGTGTTGATTGACATCGACGCCAACGTCGCCACAGGGTGCAGCGTGAGCACGTCGGTCGGGGCGGCGGTGGGCGTCGAACGCATCATTCGCGCGACGGTCGTCACCTCCACGACAGCCGCCACAGTGAACGCGCTCAGTCAGCTCAACTGCGTCAGCGGCAGCACGTTCTCCGCACCGGTTGCGCTACCCGGTGCGCCCTACGCACTGCAGCTGGCGCAGGGCTCGGGCGGCAACACCGCCATCGAAATGGCGCTCGCGCTGTCGGCGCTTCCGAGCAATCCAGACCCAACCCAACCCACCCTCATTCGGCTCGGCGCGCGCTCCTTAGCCGGTGATCAATCGGCGGATGCCTTGGTGCCGCTGACTACGTTTCAGCTTCGGGCGGGTGTGCCGCTGGCAGAAGCCCCGCTGATCGCAATCCCCACCCTCGATCCGCGCGTGCTGTTTGGCTTGACGCTCCTTCTCGCAGCGATCGCCGTTTGGCTGATCCGTCGTTACGGAGCGGACGCGCTTCGGGGAAGTGCCGCAGCACTGCTCGCGGTTTGCCTTGGTGCAACTGGCTTGCTGGGCAGCGCGGGGCTTGCGTATGCAATCGTCAAAGATGGTGCAGTTGGTGATTGGAGCGGCGTCTCCGCATTGATCTCGGGGAGCAGCGGCAATGCACCTGCAAACGCCGACATGACGGCACTCTATGCCCGAGTTGATGCTGGGGAGCTTGCGCTGCGGATTGATGCAGATTTACGCTTGGAGTCGCCCGCAGCGAACACCGCTCCCGTCGTGAGTGCAGGCGCCAATCAAACAGTGAGCCTCGCGGGCAACGGCAGAGTCACGGTGAATCTGGCAGGGAGTGCGAGTGATGACGGGCTTCCCGCGCCCTCCAATTTGACAAGCAACTGGACTGCAGTGAGCGGCCCCGGTACGCCGATGTCGGTCTCCTTTGGTACGCCCAATTCGCCAACCTCGCCGGTCACTTTTGCCGCGCCCGGCACCTACGTGCTGCGGCTCACCGGAAACGACGGTGCGCTCTCAACGAGTCGCGACGTCACGTTTACGGTCGATCCAGCCGCAAACGTGCCGCCATCCCTTGTTAATCCTGGCAATAGAACGATAAGTTTGGGCACAACGCTCAAACTCACCCTTGCGCCCAACGACACGAACATCAAAGACACGCTGACCTACTCGCTGCCCACCGCGCCCGCTGGAGCGCAACTCAGTCCAGCGGGTAGTCCACGGATGCAGTTCGTCCCGACGGCAACGGGTGTTTACAACCTGACCGCACGCGTCACCGATGGCGGCGGACAAAGCGCTGAGCAAAGCTTCACTGTGACCGTGGTCGCGGAAAATCGCCCGCCGCAGTTTGCGCCGCTCACCAATGCGACGATCGGTGCAGGCGCGGCATTCTCACGCACGCTGAGCGCAACTGACCCGGACGGCGATTCACCGCTAACGTACCAGCTCTTGAGTGGACCAAGCGGCATGAGTTTGTCGGGTACTGCGCTTTCTTGGACGCCGAGCTTGGCTCAGTTGGGCGAAAGCGTCGTCAAAGTAGCCGTGCGTGATCCTGCCGGCGCGATGGACACCCAGCTCTTTCGCGTGAACGTAACCAGCAACCTTGCCCCCACCGCAAAGGCCGACAGCTACCGGGTCAAAGTGGGCGAAACCTTGACCGTCAACGCTGCAAACGGCGTGCTTGCCAACGACACGGATCCCGACGGCAATCCGCTCACTGCAATCAAACTCAGCAACCCCGATAAGGGCACGCTCAACAGCTTCAACGCCGACGGCAGCTTCAGCTTCACTGCGCCGAACACGCCGGTCGCTGCGCCGTTTGCGGTCAAGAAAAAGTTTACGCTGCCGCGCTTCGCTGATACGGCATGGAACGGCTTTAAGGTGGGCGACGTCAATGGCGACGGCAAGCCCGATATCTTGGTCTCGTTTCAAGGCGGCTACGCGGCGCATAGCGGTGCGGACGGCTCGCAGCTGTGGATTCGCGGTAGCGAGCCGGGGGACTACTTCGGGCAAGAGGCAAACGGCGCTGCGCTGGTAGACATAGACGACGACGGCGAGCTGGAGTACATCGCGTATCACAATCCTCTAGCGGGTACGCAGGGCGCGCCCCTTGCCCAGGGCTTCTTCGCAATCAACGCCAGAACCGGGGCCACCAAGTGGCGTGGCCCTTCGCTCACCCCAGCCATCGCCGACGTCATGGGTGGTCCGCGACCCGTGGAAGGCGCACTGTTGAAAACGGGTCTCACCGTTGCACGGCTCTATCCCGATCAAAAGCCAAAGATACTGCTGGAGCGAACGATCACTGCCAGCGAAGGCTTTTACACCCGTACCGATGGCGTTAACGTCTCGATTGGTTGCATGGCGCTCACCGGGCGAGAAGCCGACCGCGGAAAAAGCTGCCGCGCCACGTTCATCGCCAATCATCGGGGCGAAACCGAAGAAGTGCTGGTCGCCCCCAATCCAATGAACGAGAACCAGTATCAGATTGGCCGTCCGGTGAGCAGGCGTGTCATCGTGGCAGACTTGGACGGTGACGGTACGCCCGAAATTGTCTCGGGTGGCGACGTTTACAAGCGCATCAACGGCGCTTGGCAGCTTTGGTGGTCTACACGATCGCACCCGCAAAACCTCGCAGTGGCAGACCTAGATGGCGACGGCAAGCTCGAAGTCATTCACTCCTACGAGTGGGCGGCCGACGATGGGTTTGGGCGACCGAGCGGCATCCACATTTTTTCGGCGGACGGCACACCGATTCGAAAGCTCAACACAGGGCAGCTCTACATAGGCAGCTACATGTCGGTGGCGGATCTCGATGGCGACGGCAGCCCCGACATCATGGTCTACAACTACGGCGTGATGCAGGTGTTTCGCGCT
>JAAFHR010000266.1 GCA_013298455.1 Betaproteobacteria bacterium
GCCGTGGGTGCGGGCTCGATGGGGGCGGCGCAAATTGCGCAGATGGTCGGCCAAATGCAGATGATGAAATACGGTCGCGACGACGAGCTCGAATCGGATCGTTTGGGGCTTCGTTTGATGGCTGAAGCGGGCTATGATCCGCGCGCATTGATTCGCGTCATGCAGATTTTGGAAAAGGCGTCGGGCGGCGGCGGTCGCGTGCCGGAATGGCAAAGCTCGCATCCAATTCCTGCTAATCGCATCACGCAGATCAACGAGGTGATTGCCAAGGCGTTCCCGAGCGGTGTGCCCGCAGGGCTCACGCCGTAGCGATTCAAATCATTGGCGAGCGCTTCCCATTGATTGATGCCGCGAGCACGAGCCAAGCGCTCTCGTTTCAGCGCAACGTTTCTCTAGCGAAGCACAACACCGTTGGCATCGCGGCTACGGCGCATCGCTACGCCGATGTGTTGAGCGAGGATGCGCTTCGACATTGGGCTGCGGCGCACGGTACCACGGAGCGCGCATTCATCATCGGTGGCGGCAGCAATCTCTTGCTGACTCGCGATATCGATGAGCCCGTTTTGCACATTGCGCCGCGCGGCATTCGGGTGATCGAGGAAGACGCAGAAAGCGCTCTCGTTGAGGCGATGGCGGGCGAAACGTGGCATTCGTTTGTGCTCTGGACGTTAGATCGCGGGCTCTTTGGGCTTGAAAATCTCTCGTTGATTCCCGGCTACGTCGGTGCTGCACCGGTTCAAAACATTGGCGCTTACGGCGTTGAGGTGAAAGAGACTTGCGAGCGGGTTGTGGCGGTTGATTTGCAGACCGGCGAGCTCAAAACGTTCTCGCGAGAAGCCTGTGCGTTTGGCTACCGAGACAGTGTGTTTAAACACCTCGAACGTGATCGATTTGCGATCACTCGCGTTTGCTTTCGGCTGTCGAAACAATTCACCGCTCGCGCAAGCTACGGAGACATTCAATCTGAGCTCGCCGCGATGCATGTGAGCACGCCGACCGCGCAAGATATCTCAAACGCTGTCATCGTCATTCGAACGCGTAAATTGCCTGACCCCGCCGTGATCGGCAACGCAGGCAGCTTCTTCAAAAACCCGGTGATTTCGTTGGCCGATGCGGACGTACTCAGCGCAGCACATCCAACGATGCCGCGCTACCCAGCGCCTAACGGCGTAAAGATCGCTGCGGGTTGGCTCATCGAACAAGCAGGCTGGAAAGGCCGCCGCATCGGGGCTGCAGGCGTGCATGAGAAACATGCGTTGGTACTCGTGAACCATGGCGGCGCAACGGGCGCGCAACTTTGGCAGCTCGCGCAGGCGATTCAAAACGACGTGCTCGCGAAATTTGGGATTGCCCTCGAAGCCGAACCGCGCGTGGTTTGAGCCGTCGTAGCTGTAGGGGCGGACCTGGCCGCGCTTGCTTCGTTTCGCAGTAGCGAGGCAACGGGCGACTCCAGGTCGTTGCCTACAGCCCGAGTTTTTTGCCACAGATTTCAGAGATGACACCGATTTTTTGGTGGCTACATCGCCGTTCATCTGTGCAATCTGTGAAATCTGTGGCTAAAAATTCTTTGTTGGACAATGTTCGGACTCGGCTGCGCTAGGTTTCTCCGGCATTTGCACGGCAACGAGCGACGCTAGGTCGTCGCCTACAGTCCGAGCGTCACAAAGTCGTCACCCGCTCAAACTCACCAAAGCCCCAGCGCAACCAACTGCGCCGCAGCTTGCGGTCCCCAACCCCGATTGGCCAACGGGCTCGCTGGAGACGGGTGCAGCACCGTTCCGATTTGCAGCTTCGGAAAGTCTGCCGCCAGCGCGCGCTTGGCTTGTGCCTCGGCAAACTTCCCAACGCCAATCAACCACTCGGGCTGCAGCGCATTCACGCAGGCTCGCAAATGCTCATCGCAGGCGGCGTAGAGAGGGGCAGTTTCTGCTTTGGATAGCTTGTCGGGCGTGACATTTCGGGCGTTGTCAAAAAACGCCAGCGGACAATAATTCAGCACGAAATGATCGCGAAAAAAATCACGAGCATCCGGGTAGCGCTCGGAAAACAGCGCCCAAAGCCGCTGCCCCGAAACCTCTGAGCGGGCGCATGAAAAACCCTCGACCGGACGAGCTGGATTGGGCAATCGCGGCTGCTCAACTGCAGCGTTAATGTTCATCCAATCCCGAACCGCCGCGACCTCGCCAAATGGCACGCCCACCTGCACCATCCCAAACGGCCCTGGATTCATGCCAAGGAACACCACTCGTTTCTTGCCGCCGCCAAAGGCACGTAAATACGCCTCATGGGGCCTCCAGGCGTATTCGAGCGGATTTAGGGTGTGGGTGACGGGCGAGGCGAACTGGAGCGCGCCAACGGCGTTTGAGAGTGTTTGTGCGGCGGAGATCAGAGGGTTTACGTACAAGTCGTTTAGTGCATTTCGTGGATTGAGTTTGGTGTGAAGTTTTTGGGGCACCACCAACCCTTCGACAAGCTCAGGGCGAACGGCGGGAGCTCGGTAGGCGTCGTCACCAATGAAACTCGGCCAGTGCGCGGCCTCGCGTCATTCGTCATTCGTCATTCGTCTTTCGTCCTGCGCCGCAGGCGCAATCCGCTAAGGCCACAACACCATCTGCGTGCAACGAAACAGCGCAATCGTCTTGCCCGTTTCTTGGTGTTTCACCACGGCGTCCCACACTTGCGTAGTGCGTCCCAAATGGACCGGGCGGGCTTCAACCTCGATGGTGCCCTCGCGTGCGGTGCCCAAGTGGTTGCTTTTGAGTTCGACGGTCGTGAAGTTTTGCGCGCCTTCGGGCAGATGAGAAACGCAGCCGTAGCCGCACATCGTGTCAGCGAGGCCGACAACGGTAGCGGCATGTAGAAATCCGTTCGGCGCGAGCACTGCTTCACGCACTTTAAGCTGCGCTTTTAGTAAACCTTCTTCAACGGATAGCAGTTCGACGCCGATTAGGCCGGGCAGTTTGCCCACGCCGCGATCACGCATTGATTCAACGGTAAATCCGGGGCGCAGTGGCATACGTGAACTCTCGAACTAAAACGTGTAACCCACGCCAATCATCAGCGCGCTGTTGCCCAAAATGATGGCCTCAACGCTCGCGTTCTTGTACCTGACTCCGAGCGTTGGCAAGATCGCAGGTGCCACGCCCAATTTGTTGAAAGGAATTTTGTCTTTGTACTTGCCTTTGTAGCCATGCAGCAAACCGGCCGACACTTTCGCATAAACGTAATCATTGAAATCCCACTGCTGCCCCCAGTACAAATACTGTGAAGGCTGGCCGAATGAATTTTTGAAAAACGCGACTCCGAAGAGCGTTTTGTCGGCGCCCCACACCCGGTCATAGTTCGACTGAATCTGAAAATTCAGCAAGTGATTTTTGTTCACATGCTCGGGATTATTCGACCAATGTTTGTTGTAAACCGAGTACTGAAAAAAGATTCGATCACCATCGCGAAGCCACGTGTCGCTATTGCCGTTGCCCGCCGCCGCTGCAACTCCCATGGCGGGAGCGGACTGCGCCAAAGCCACCGAACTCACAAGGGCCGCGAGCGCCGCCGCCATCAATGTCAAAAATTTCATGAATCAATAACCTTTCTTTTGCGGGTCTTCAGCGTCGATTTTCTCTTGCACTTGCTTCATCGATTTCTCGACGTCGTCTTTGACCTTGTCAATCGTTTTCTCTTTGGTCGGCAGTGGTGTTGGAGGAGGCTTCGCGGGCTGGCAGCCCACCGAGAAAACCGCGATCAAAACTACGCACAACCGAACCAAATGGGTGTTCACATCAATCTCTGAAATTGTTGAATTGAATGGGCAATTCAGTGAAATCTTTTTTGATGAGCGCCATCGCGGATTGCAAATCGTCTTTCTTGGCGCCCGTCACACGAACGCTCGTGCCTTGAATGGCAGCGGTCACCTTGAGCTTGCTGTCTTTCAAAAGCTTCACCACCTTTTTGGCCATTTCGGATTCCAAACCCTCTTTGAGTTTGTCGACGCGCTTCATCTTGTCACCGCCGATTTTTTCGCCTTTGCCCTTTTCAATCGAGCGCGAATCGACGCCACGCTTGGCGAATTTGTTCAAGAGCACCTCGTCAACCTGCGAGAGCTTGAAGTCATCGTCTGCGAACACCGTGAACGTTTTGTCTTTCTCGCTCAACTCAACGCGCGAATCCGAGCCCTTGAAATCAAATCGAGTCGAGACTTCTTTGTTGACTTGGTCAAGCGCGTTTTTGATTTCAACCCAGTTGAGTTCAGAGACGGTGTCAAAACTTGGCATGTTTTTTTCTACGAAAAAAGGACGAGAGACGAAGGACGAAAGACGCAAAGCGGCGCTTGGCGGCATGCGCTCATTCAATGTTGCAAGTGTAATCGTCGCTGCTACTGCCCCCTCTCCCGCAGGCGGGAGAGGGCTGGGGTGAGGGTGGCGTCATTCGGAGAGCAACGTTTGTGCGAACACCTGCCTCGGCTGATCCCGCCGCAGCATCGCTACTTAAACAAATCATCAAACGCATTGCCTGCGTCGGCTTTCGAAGCCTTCCCAATGCGCTTGCCGGTGAATTGCTCATCAATCTTGTCTTCGAAAAACGAAGCGGGCGAGGGCGATGCCATCAGCTGCCGAAATAGCTCCGGCGACACGGCTTTGTATTCGAACACGTCGCCATTGGCAAACTCAATTTCGAGCAGCCGCTGCCGCTCGTCGTAGCCTGCTGATTTGAGTTTTCCAGAGCGAAGTTTTTGTCGTTCCATAAATTCACCGGCTTTTGAGAAGGTTTTGATGGCTTAATGATGGCGTATATGCTATCATTGTGATCATGTTGAGTAGAGTTATTTTGGACACCAACGTGTTGGTGTCCGCGTTTACCAGCGCTGATGGTGCGTCGCGTCAGGTGCTTCGCCAAGTGTTGTCGGGTAGAGCTGTCGCGCTCCTCTCGGTTGCGCTGTATGCCGAATATGCCGATGTTTTGCACCGTGCGGACGTGATGAAGCGATGTCCACTTTCGTCAGATGAGGTCGATGCGCTCTTTGATGCGTTTTTGAGTGGCACGGAGCTCGTAAACATCTTCTACAACTGGCGACCGAATCTTAGAGACGAGAGCGACAACCATGTGTTCGAGCTAGCCGTCGCTGCAGGTG
>JAAFHR010000267.1 GCA_013298455.1 Betaproteobacteria bacterium
TGAAAGCGTAACGGCAAGCGCCATCGACGTCGTGCTCTTGCCCTCACCCTTGGCGCTGCTGGTCACCAAGATGGTTCTGGGCGCACCGCTTGAGGTTGAGAACTGCAGCGACGTTCGGAGCGAGCGATACGCCTCTGCCAAATGTGATCGGGGATCTTTAACGGATTGCGCAAACGCCGAGCTCTTTCGAACATTGACCTTGGGTATGGCGCCGAAAAGCGGCAGTCCAAGGAAGCGCTCCACCTCATCGGGGAATTTGATCGAATCGTCAAGATACTCAAGCAAAAACGCCAGGCCGATGCCCGCCATCAAGCCAAGCAGCAGGCCCACCAAAATGCCGCGCTGCAGATCCGGTTTGAATGGAAAAAAGGGCGGCTCCGCCTTGTCAACGACTGAGATGTTGTTGTTTCCCAGACCACCGGCCACGCCGACTTCCTTGAATCGCTGCAACAGCCCTGCATAGAGCTCGCGGTTGGTGTCGACCTCGCGTTTCAGAATATTGAAACGAATGCCTTGATCTTGCTGCTCGAGAATGTTTCGCTTCGCGGAATCGGCGCGCTGGCGCAATTGCTCTTCTTGCTGTCGAGCCGAATCGAGAGAGGCCTTCGCTGCATTGAGTGCACCGTCTCGCGTGCGCTGGGTTTCGGCTGCCAACTGCTTATCGAGTTCGTCGATTTGCGCGCGAAGCTGCTGCATTTTTGGGAACCCGGGGCGATAGACCTTGAGTTGGTCTTGGTACTCCGTTTCGAGCTTGATTTTCTGCTCACGCAGATATGCGCTCGTGCTGCCGCGCGTGTCGTTCGTCTCGCGGCCGAGCAAGGGGTTTCGCTTTACTTCTTCGTAGGTCGCTTCGGCCTTGATGCGTTCTTGTTCGGCGCGAGCTAGCGCGGTGCTAAATTCCGAAAGGCTTTGCGTCACGAAATTTGTTTTGTCGTCGATATTGAGAATCTTCTTCGAGCGCGTGTATTCGTTGAGTTGGCGCTCGGACTCCTCGAGCCGAACTTTAGTCTTCGCTAATTGCTCTTCAAGAAACTTCTTCGCGTAGGAGGTTGCCTCAAAGCGCCGCTCCAAATTCGCGTTGATGTGGCCTTCGGCCCATGCGTTTGCGATGCGTGATGCCAAGACGGGATCTGGGTTCACCGCATGAATTTTTGCGAGCCGGGAATTGCGAACCGGTTCGATCGTGATCGAATTTCGAAGCGAGGCGATCAGCGCTTCTCGGTCCTGTGTTTTGGCATCGTTGACTGAGGGTTCGCTGCGCTTTCGAAGCGTTGCGCCAATGCGGCTCAAAATGTCAGACTGCGCCTCGTTCGGTGACGCGGGGCGGCTTTGATTCGCGTCCGTCGTCGGGGCTTTTTTGCTGTTGGTGTCGATGTCGAGGCGCATCGTTTCCATGACGCGTTCGGCCAGCACCTTGCTGCGCAACAGCTCAAATTGCGTGTTGAGAAACTCGCGCTCGTCGTAGCTGTACTCATCGCGATTGGTGCCGTCTTTATAGTCGACGACTTTGGCTGCGTTGCGCTCGATTTGCATCGTGACCGTAGCGCGGTAGAGCGGTGTTTGCAGTAGCGTCTGGAACGCGGCCAACACTGTCGCCAAAACAGCCGCGGAGAGAATCCACCACTTGCGTTTGTAGAGAATTCGGATTAAGTCGCGCAGGTGCAGACTATCGTCGATTGAGCCCTGAGGTGCGCTCTGCACGTGCGTTGACAAGGCCGTTTCCGAGCGGATCGCGACGGCCGTGCCAGCGGTTCGGTTCGTGTCTTTAGGGTCGCTGAGTGACAAGGATTGCTCCGGCAGGGGTGATGCTGCGAATAGTGAGTTGAATTGATCGGCGAAGCGCAGATGTCGGAGTGAACGCGACGCCGGGCCGCCCGAGTGCTCTGAAGGCTAGCGCAAAAAGGGAATCGGATTGATAAAGTCAAGAATGTCGCGGAAAAGAGAGTCTTTCACTGCAGCGCGTGCTTTGTTTCGTTTCACAACCACTAAGTCATCGTTCAAAATCGGTGGGTCAGGTTGCTCGCCTGCGCGAATTTTCTCCGCGTCAAAAACGAGCGTCACCCGAGTTGCGTCCGGCTTGATTCGAAACAGCATGATCTCCGACATGTCGCTGAGCTGCCCCTGACCGCCTGCCACAGCGAGCGCCCGCAGCAAGGTCATTGGACCAACAATCGGGTAAACGCCGGGTTTGTTGACTGCACCCTCAACTGTGAAGCGAAGCGAAGTGAACTCTTTGATAAAGATCGTCACCTGCGGGTTTTGAAGGAAGTCCTCGCGGAGTCGATCAGCGATTAGGGCTTCGAGCTGCTGCGCCGATTTTCCAACGACATCGAGCTGCCCGATCAACGGCATGCTGATCATCCCACGAGAATTGACGCGTACGGTTCGGGTCAGGTCGGGCTGCCCCAATACGACGATCTCAATCAGATCCTGCGAGCCAATCTTGTAGTCTGCTTCGAGCGGATTGGTCACGGCGATGGGGGCGCCAACACCGCTCGTGCCGGCGTCTTTCGTGGGCACCGTTGGCGGGGTCGCGGCGCTACCAGCGGCGTCAGCGGGCGTACCGCGGCTGGGCTGTGCGTGCGCCATCAAGCTCACGAGCGACAACGCGGCGCAGCAAAAAAAACGGGTGAATCGATACATGGTGCGTCCGACGAGATTGAGCGTCAATTATCGTCTGAAAAGACGGTCGACCCAACTTCTTTGCGGTTTCGCGACACCGCTCGCAGCTGCGATGCAAATGCCTTCAAGCGGTATCGCTTGGTTAGCCAGCACCGCTGCAGGTCGACCCATCACCATCTTCATCGCCTCGTCGCCGCCGACCAACTGCTCGATCCGATGCTTCGCTGCCGCGAGCTGCGGCGGGCGACGCGTGGCGCTGTGAGCGTCAGAGGCGAGCACCGCCGCCCACCCGTCGCCCACAAAACGCTCGGCCAGTTCTTGCGCGCGGTTGCCAAACGAGCCCAAAAGCGCGCCGCCGGTGATCTGGAGCCACGCGCCGCTCTTGGCCAAGTCTGTGAAATCGTCGTAGTGCTGTGCCGCCCAGGTTAGCCGTTCCGGGTGCGTCAAAATCGGAACAATCCCATGAGCAATCAGCTCGAACACCGACTCCTTGAACTGCGGCGGACGAACATGATGCGACGGCTCTAACAACAAGTAGCGACTGCCGTCGATTGTCGGAACAGTTTTGCTCTGAATCTGCGCAAGGAGCCCGGGCACAAGGTGAGTGTCCGCGCCGTAGTGCAGCCTAAGCGGGATGCCTGCGACCTCGAGCGCTGACTGCAGGTCGCTAACCCGGCGCTGGATGTCCGGGCCCGCGTTGTTGTAGAGACCAGGGTAGATGTGCGGCGTGCAAACCACATCAGCGATACCGTCGGCCACAGCGATCTTTGCCATGTCGATCGAAGTCTCGAGCGACGGTGAACCATCGTCGATTCCGGGCAACAAGTGGCAATGAATATCAATCATGGGGGATTTGGCTCGTTTGCGATCCATCAGAGGGGCGCGGCCGAAAGTCGGATGCTAGCCTTTCGGGCAGCTGCGAGCGGTTCACCGACCGACTGCGGGGCCAGAGCCTTCGTCGCTTCGAGGCCTCTTCACACCACACGAATCTGACGGATTATGGCGAAAAGACTTCACCGTCGGGAGAGGTTGTGATTGTCGGGCGCAAAATTAATCGGTAAACTTATAGTAATTCGCTGGAAACTTCCAGTGCACTGCCAGCCCTGAGGAGCGCGTCATGTCAAGATCATTGAGCCAACTACTGTGCGCCATCGCCGCCACCGCGGCTGCCACGACCGCTTTCGCGACTGCGGAGCTGCGCAGCGTTGACGGCAACGTGCTGGTGTCCACCAAAGACGGTTTTATGGTGGCGACGGACAAACTCCGTGTCGAGTCTGGCGTGACCGTCTCCACTACGGCTCGTGGCACCGTCACGGTCGTATTTGACGCGGGCTGCGAAATCAAACTGGAACCCAATCAGCGGCTTCTCGTTCGCAGCGGAACGCCCTGTGCAGCCTTGCTGGCATCCGTCGAACCGATCGCACTCGCGCCTGCGGTTGCGGTTGCACCCACGGGCTCAACGATTGCAGGCGCAAGCCTACTCGCCTTCGGTGCCAGCACTGGAACGGGTATCTATCTCTACAACCGCAACAGTCGGAACGTCAGCCCTAACTAGTCAGCCACACGGCGACTTAGACTCGCCTGACGCGTCCCAACCGGCCGACCTCAAGCGTCTACCGGCGGGGCAAACTGCCTCTAACGACCGTTGAGGTTGCACTTATGGACTCATTTGCTCCTGAGCGCTGTTAGGCTGACGAGCAGTTCAGTGCGTCCGACTTCGCCTAACATCGGTACACCGCTGTTTCCCGCGCTTTCCCGCTGCTCGACCGACCCGTGACTGTTACCGCATACCTTTTGGAGCGCTTGCAGCGCTTGCGCCAGTCGATGCAACATGCGCCCCGCGCGTTTGCGCTGCTGTGGCAGGTCACGCCGGGTCACACGTCTCTGTGGCTCGCGCTGATCGTATTGCAAGGGTTGTTGCCGGCGGCGGTGCTCTACCTCACAAAGCGGCTCGTCGACGGCTTGTCAAGCCTAGTCGGTCGTGGCACCCAACTGCCGTTTGATGTGGCCAACGTGTGGTTTGTCGCCACTGCGTTGGGCGTTGTGCTGTTAGTCATCGAAGGGCTGACCGTCGCGCTGAGCTGGGTTAAAGCGTCGCAATCGCGGCAAGTGTCGGACCACTTCCAATCGACCGTGCTGGCAAAGGCAATCAGCGTTGATTTGGCGGTCTACGACACCCCCGAGTTTCACGATCAATTGCACCGCGCGCAAAACGATGCGAGCTATCGCCCCGTGCAGCTCCTTGAGCACGCGGGCGGCGCTCTGCAACACACCATCACGCTCCTAGCGATTAGCGGGCTCTTGGTCCCCTACGGTGCGCCAGTGGTGTTGGCATTGGCGCTCTGCGCGTTACCCGGCTTGATCGTGTACCTTCGCTTTGCGCGCTTGCAGCACATTTTTTTGCAGCAAAGCACAACGGCTGAGCGACGAACTCATGAGCTAGCCGACGTGATGACCCGCTCAACATACGCCGCTGAGCTTCGTGTTTCCCGAGTCGGATCA
>JAAFHR010000268.1 GCA_013298455.1 Betaproteobacteria bacterium
GAGCGCGGTGCACGCTACGCAGCCACACTCTGTTTGGCGGCAGCGCTAATCTTTGAAACTGCAGGATGGGTGATTCGCCGCTCACCCGTGATGGCATACATCTGGTGGATCACTTCAGTGGTACCACCAATGATTCGCAGACCCAGCGTGAGTGCGATCTCATCAGCCACGTACACCGGTACGGCAAACACGCCCAGCCCCTCCGCGCCAAAAGCTTTGAGCATGGCGGTGTCATCAAATTCGGCAACGATATTTGGCCTGAGTTGCAGCCGATCAAAGTAAGCGATGAGCTGCGGGCGCACGGCAGATTCGTCGCTGGGTAGCAGCACGGGTGCCGCTGCAAGACACTGCGGAAACTTTCGACCAATGCGCTTTGCTAGCGCTGGCGAAGCAAGAAAAGTGACGCCACACTCGAGCAAAAGGTGGTTATACCCGCGCACATTCATCGCAGACTGCATCGGACGGTCGGAGAGCACCATATCGAGTTTGTGAACTGCGAGCTGCGCCAATAGATCATTGAGTCGCCCCTCTCGGCAGATTAGCTTCGGCGCGGGATCTATGCCCAGCGCCGGTGCGATCAATCGGTGCGCAGTGGTCTTCGCAACGACACTCGACACACCGACGCGAAACAAACTCTGTGTGGCGTCGGGGCGGCCACGAAGCGCATCAGCAAGCTCTTCACCCACAGTAAAGAGCCGATCAGCGTAGTCAAACACCATGTGACCGAAGTCGGTGAGCTCGAGCCCCCTGCCCAAGCGCCGCCACACCGGATCACCCAATGCTTCTTCCAGCTGGCGCATTTGTGTGCTGATCGACTGCGGTGTGACGTGCAGACGCTCTGCCGCTTTGGCGACGCCGCCACACTTTTCGATCATCCAAAAGTAGTGCAGATGTTTGTAGTTCATCGCTGATTCCTCGCATCGTGACGGTGTCGTACCGTCGAATTCGAAACAGGTTTACCCGCAAAAAAACGAAGCGCGGCGTAGTTCTTTACCTAAACCCGAAGCTGTATACAAAATCAGTAATTCAGAATCTTCAAGATCGAGCACCTAGGGAGAATGCGTCTAGCGCTGGTAATTGCCCTAATTCTAATCATCCATTTAATGGAATGGTTATGACTATTAATTCGACTTTATTGTTTTATTGGGTGTTCATAGCATTGTCTCCATTGAAAGCAGCCGTCGCTCATCTGAGCAAATTGCAACGGCTAGCGACCCACGGATTGCGTGCTTTCAAGCTCGCACACACTATCAATCAAGGAGAGTTGTTATGGAACGTCGTTCGTTTTTATCGAAAGCCACGGTAGGCGCCGCAGCGGGTGCGTCGATCCTTGCTGCCCCGGCCATTGTGAAGGCCCAACCGACCGTACGTTGGCGCTGTTCTTCGGGATTCCCGAAGGCGCTTGACACCATTTTTGGCGCGGCCGAAGATGCCGCAAAACGAATTAGCGCTGCCACTGGCGGGAAGTTCATCATCACTGTAGCGCCCGCTGGCGAAATCGTACCGATGCCACAAGCTGCCGACGCCGTAGCCGCTGGCACCGTAGAGTGCTCACACACGGCGGCTTTCTACTACGTGGGTAAAGACCCGACTTGGGCGTTTGGTTCTTGCATTCCCTTCGGCATGAATTTTCGCCAGATGAATGCATGGTGGATGGAAGGCGGCGGCGAAAAGATTTTCAACGACTGGTTGAAACCGCAGGGCATGCGCTACGTGCTCTCGGGCAATACCGGCGCACAAATGGGCGGCTGGTTTCGCAAAGAGATCAACACGATGGAAGACGTCAAAGGTCTGAAGATGCGAATTCCCGGTTTGGGCGGACGCTTGTTTTCAGCGGTGGGCGCTGTCCCGCAACAAATCCCTGGCGGCGATATCTACCCAGCGCTCGAGCGCGGCACGATTGACGCAGCGGAATGGGTGGGACCTTACGATGATGAGAAACTGGGTTTCCACAAAGTGGCGAAGTTCTACTACTACCCCGGCTTCTGGGAGGGTGGCGCGGCGCTTGGATGGTTAGTCAACGAAAAAGCGTGGACTGGATTGCCGCCCGAGTACCGCGAAATTTTCTACGCGGCGGCCAAAGAGGCCAACGCCGACATGATGGCGAAATACGATGCGCGAAACGCTCCAGCGCTTCGCCGTTTGATCGCCGGCGGCACGCAAGTGCGTCCGTTCCCACGCCCGGTGATGGACGGCTTCTACCGAGCAGCGCTTCCGCTCTATGCCGAGATCGGCGCGAGCAACGCTAACTTCAAACGTATCTACGACAACTACACCGCATTCCAAAGAGAAACAGTCAGTTGGATGCGTTTTACCGAAAACACGTTTGACGATTTCATGGCCGGTGTACTGCGTACCTAGCAGTGCAAGCGTGGGTGAGCGACTGGCTCACCCACTCGCCGACGACGCGGCATCGTTGCCACGCGTCGGCATCGGTTGAATCGTTAAAAAATAGACTCGGGGAACACAACTCGTGAATGCTCTACTCTCGTTTGCTCGCGCCATTGACTGGATGTCGGAGCGCATCGGTCGGTCACTCTATTGGTTGCTGCTCGCCGCCGTTCTCATTAGCACGCTCAACGCTATCGTGCGTAAGGCGTTTGACATGAGTTCAAACGCCTACCTCGAAGCGCAGTGGTACCTGTTCGCTGCCGTTTTTATGCTGGGCGCGGGTTACGTTTTTTTGCACGATCAACACGTCCGCATTGACGTGATCTCCAGCCGATTGAGCCGTAAGGCGCAGGTGTGGATTGATGTGACCGGTATCGCTTTCTTTTTGCTGCCGCTCTGCGCGTTTGTGATCTGGACATCGCTTCCCTCTGTGCAACTTGCGATCACAAGCAAAGAAGTCTCCGCCAATCCGGGTGGGCTCATTCGCTGGCCGCTCTACATCATGGTGCCCATCGGCTTTGGTCTGCTCGCGATACAAGCCGTCTCAGAGCTGATTAAGCGCATTGCCTATCTCATGGGTCGCGGCCCTGACCCGCATGCCAAGCCTGAGAAAACGGCTGAGGAAAAACTGCTCGATGACTTAGCGAACGAAGAGGCAGATCGCGCTGAGCAAGCTGCCCGCGCTGCAAAGGCGGGGGCTTAATCATGGAGTTTTTAACGCTCAATATCGCGCCGATCATGTTCGTCGCGCTGCTCGTATTTCTGCTGACCGGATTTCCTGTCGCATTCGCACTTGCAACCACTGGCATGGTGTTTGGTTACATCGCCGTAGTGCTCGGCCTAGTCCCAGCGCAGTTTTTTAACGCGCTGCCGCTTCGGCTCTACGGCATCATGAGTAACGACGTATTGCTCGCGATTCCGTTCTTCACGTTCATGGGTTTGATTCTCGAGCGAAGTCGCATGGCCGAGGATTTACTTGAAACGATCGGTCAAGTGTTTGGCAAGCTGCGAGGGGGCTTGGCCATTGCGGTGATTCTGGTGGGCGCGATGCTCGCTGCCACCACTGGCGTCGTGGCGGCCAGTGTGATTTCGATGGGTTTGATTTCACTGCCAATCATGCTCCGCTATGGCTACAGCCGCCCGCTCGCAGCTGGCGTGATCACCGCGTCGGGCACCTTGGCACAAATCATTCCGCCGTCGCTTGTGTTGATCGTGATTGCCGATCAGTTGGGGCAGAGCGTGGGTGACATGTACAAAGCTGCGTTCATCCCAGCGTTTGCGCTGGTAGGGCTCTACGTGCTGGCGATGGTGATTTTGGCGTTTGTACGGCCAGCGTGGGTGCCCTCGTTGCCGCCTGAAGCGCTGATCTATCACGAGACCTCTGGCCGAACCGGTCACACCTCACTAGGATTTCTCACAGCGGCCAGCGCGTTGGTAGGCGGGCTCACGTTTCAGAACTGGGCGCAATTCAAAATCTGGCTCGGCGCGAGCAAAGACTTCGTGCCTCCGACCGACGAGAAGGTCGTGATGGCGCTAATGATCGGCATCTTTTTCGCGTGGCTCGTCGCTGTGATTGATCGGCTCATTCGTACGAATTTGCTCTCCGCGCTGGCGCGGCAGGTGACCTTCGTACTGATTCCGCCGCTACTGCTCGTGTTCTTGGTGTTGGGCACGATCTTTCTCGGCGTAGCAACGCCGACCGAGGGAGGCGCGATGGGCGCTGCTGGCGCACTGTTGATGGCGCTGTCGCGGAAACGCTTGAATCTGAGCTTGGTAAAACAAGCGCTTGATTCGTCTGCGAAGCTGTCGATTTTTGTGCTGTTCGTGTTGATCGGATCAACGATCTTTGCGCTGACCTTCCAAGCCATCGATGGACCGAAATGGGTCACCGCGCTCTTCAAGTCATTACCCGGCGGCCAACTCGGCTTCTTGCTCTTCGTCAACGTGTTGATCTTTATTTTGGGATGCTTCCTCGACTTCTTTGAGATCGCATTCATCTTGTTGCCGCTGCTGCTTCCAGTGCTCAAGGCCCTCGACATCAATTTGATTTGGTTCGGCGTCATGGTCGCCATGAACTTGCAGACGTCGTTCCTCACACCGCCGTTTGGCTTCGCGCTCTTCTACCTGCGCAGTGTGGCTCCAAAAGCGGATTACATCGACAAGATCACGAAGGTGCGACTGCCAGCGTTCAAAACGGGCGACATCTACAAAGGTGCCGTCGCCTTTGTGACATTGCAGGTGCTCATGGTGGCAGTGATCATCTGGAAGCCCGGTATCGTGACCTACGGCCTAGGCGAAGTGAAAAAGCTCGACGTCAAAAACGTCAACATGAACATCACACCCGTCGAGACCGAAGAGGAAGCGCCACCCACGTTTGGCAATTCGCCACCGACGACCCCAACGCCTCCGCCCGCCGCACCAAAACCCTAGCGGCAGAAGCCGCGTGCGAAATCCCGCACCCGGCGTTCAGGCCAATCCAACGGGATCAAACTGGCGCCCACAAAACAAAAAAGGGCTCGCCGAAGCGAACCCTTTGATTTTTATTGCTTTTGTGTAGTAATTCTTGGTAGGACGTGGCGGGCTCGAACCGCCGACCAACGGATTAAAAGTCCGAGTATTTGCATTTCTGCGAATGACTATGGTGTTTGTATTTTGTGTAAATCATTGAAAACGTTCACTTTATGTTTCGCAGTCATTCGCATTCCTTCGCCACCATCAACTTAAATTCTG
>JAAFHR010000269.1 GCA_013298455.1 Betaproteobacteria bacterium
TGGTGTGGCCGCTCTTGTCACCACCGACCGGTGGCGATTACCGCGTGACGTTGCGCCGATCCAATGGTGGCGACCGTGCCGTCTCATTGCGTGTTGCCGTGCCTGCCATGAGCTTCGCCGAGCGAAAGACGGCGCTTGCAGCGCGTGGCATCGCTGAGCGCCGAGACGCCGACGAAAAAGCGCTCGCTTGGACTTTGAGCATCGAGCCGCGAGACAGCGTGGCCGTGATGACGCTCCCGACCTTTGCCTTTTGGCGAAGCCGATTCGATTGGTCGAAATGGATCGATGAGGCGTTCGCGCGGCTCGCTAAGGAAAACGTTCGACATCTCATCATTGACGTTCGCGATAACGAAGGCGGCGATGGCGCGATCAACCCAGCGCTTTTGTCCTACCTGCTCAAGCAGCCGATCACGCTGCCCGCATCGCGCGCGTTTTCCGCATACGAACGAGCGCCGTACCAGCTCGCGAAGTACATCGAAACCTGGGACTTCAGCTTTTTTGATCGCACCGGAAAAGTTGAGAAGTTGGGCAACCGTCAATTTCGCGTAATTGCCCCACCGACGACTGCCTCGAGCGCCACCGAGATTAAGCCCCGCGCGTCAACGTTCTTTGGAAAAACGTATTTGCTGGTCGGTGCGGAAAATAGCTCTGCCACTTATTTGCTGGCACGGCTCGCAAAGCTCAGTGGTGCCGCCACACTGGTCGGCCAACGCACCGGCGGCAACTTGCGCGGACTCAACGGGGGTGAGCTCGCGTGGGTCGTGCTGCCCAACTCGGGCGTAGCGATTGACATTCCGTTGATCGCAACCAACCCCGTCGAACCGCAGCCCGACTTTGCGGTTGAGCCTGATGTGCTTGTGACCCGGACCTTTGAAGCGCGTCGTGCAGGTCTTGACGTGGAAATGCAAGCCGTGCGGCGGTTGATTGCCGCTCAATAGTCGTCAGTTCCGGCGCTGTGGTCTGGCGCGCCCATTAACATCCACCAAAGCGTCATTTAACTCCGCACCATGCAATACAACAAACTCGGAAAAACCAATCTGCGCGTCTCGGCGCTGTGTCTCGGGACGATGATGTTTGGCGATCAAACCGATGCCGCTGAATCGCAGCGCATCGTTGATCACGCCAAAGAACAGGGCATGAATTTCATCGACACCGCCGATGTGTATTCGCTCGGAAAAAGCGAAACGATCACCGGCAACACAATTCGAGCGAATCGCGATTGGTGGGTCTTGGCGACCAAGTGCGGCAACAAAATGGATGACGCCAATCCCAATGCGTGGCGACATTCCCGCAAGTGGATCATGGAGGCCTGCGACGCTTCGCTCAAGCGCCTCGGCACCGATTACATCGATATCTACTACCTGCACCGCGATTTCGAAGACGACAGCGTTGAGGAAACCGTTGCCGCGCTGGGCGATCTGATTCGCTCGGGAAAGATTCGCTACTTCGGTGTATCGAACATGCGCGGCTGGCGCATCAGCGAAATCGTGGCTGAATGCAAACGCCAAGGCGTGCCGCTCCCCGCGATTTGTCAGCCCTATTACAACTTACTCAATCGCTTGCCCGAGGTTGAAATTCTCCCAGCGTGCGGTTACCACGGCATCGGCGTTGCGCCGTATTCACCCATCGCACGCGGTGTTTTGACTGGCAAATACAAACCCGGAGGCGCAGTGCCCGAAGGCTCCCGCGCTGCCCGCAGCGACAAGCGTTTCATGCAAACCGAATGGCGCGAAGAATCCCTCGTCATCGCGCAGCAGCTAGAAGATCACGCCAAGAAAAAGGGGCACTCTCTCGTGCAGTTTGCAACGGCCTGGGTGCTCGCCAATCGCTTCGTTTCCAGCGTGATCGTTGGGCCTAAATCGCTCGAACAATTTCAACCCTATTTCGGCGCAACGGCGTACCCGTGGGGCGAGGATGACGAGGCTCTCGTTGATTCGCTCGTGCCAAAGGGGCATCCCTCAACGCCGGGGTACCACGATCCGATGTATCCGTTTATTGGGCGCTGACTACAACCCCTCGCCCGCAGGCGGGAGAGGGGCAGGGGTGAGGGTGGTGGATCGTTAGAGGGGGGTAGGTGAAGCGTTTTTCGATTGGTTCCTCGACCCAACTTTTTTGTTTTGCATTAAAACCCTCACCCTAGCCCTCTCCCGCCTGCGGGAGAGGGGACTTTCGCGTTAGGCATCATTTACCCATGACCATTGAACTCCTAGTCACTCTCTGCATCGCCTTCTTCCTCGTCGCCACCCTCTACACAACGGTCGGTCACGCGGGTGCCTCAGGCTATTTGGCGGTGATGGGATTAGCGGGGCTCGCCGCGGCAACGATGCGCCCGACGGCGCTCACGCTCAACATTTTGGTTGCGCTTGTAACTGTGCTCCGCTTTCGGCAAGCGCGGCTTTTCTCATGGCGCGGACTCTGGCCATTTCTCTTAGGCTCGGTGCCGTTCGCCGCATTCGGCGGCGCGCTGCGGCTCAAAGATCACAGTTACTACGCCTTGGTCGGCGCGGTGCTTCTGATGTCGGCGCTCGTATTGGTGTGGCGCGCATTTGGAAAAAATATCCCGAACGACGAAACGCTGATGCGCGTCAAGGTCGTTCCCGCGATCATCATGGGCGCGATCATCGGCATGCTCTCGGGGTTGACTGGCACAGGCGGCGGCATCTTTCTCTCACCTACGCTCTTGCTTTTGGCGTGGGCTGGCCCCAAAACCACCGCAGGAATCGCCGCGCCGTTTATCTTGGTGAACTCAACGGTTGCGCTCTTGGCAAACTTCGCAAGCACGCGCCAGCTGCCTGCTGAATTGCCCTACCTCGCTGCCGCCGCCCTCTGCGGCGCACTCATCGGTAGCTGGCTCGGCGCAAGCAAATTGCCGTCGCGGGCGCTCTTGGTTTTGCTCGCTTGCGCGATGACATTGGCCGGGATGAAGCTTTTGCTCTCTGCGTAGCTCAGACCGCAATTACAAAACGGCTTGACGCACCGACGCTCGCCAGTTGCTAGCATTGACCGCAGTCAATCAACGCATTTCTCCATGAATCCCCAACTCTCCAAACGCGCCAATTCGCTTGGCACTGAAAACGCATTCGTCGTCCTCGCCGAAGTCAACAAACTCATCGCCGAGGGCTACGACATCACGAGTTTTTGCATCGGGCAACCCGATTTCCCTGCGCCGATGCATGTGCAAGAAGCCGGCATCGAAGCCATCCGCGCTGGCAAACACGGCTACACGCCGAGCGCCGGCATCATGGAGCTTCGCCAAGCGGCGGCGCAATACATGGGCGATATGCGCGGCTTGCAGATTGATGCTGAAGATGTGGTCGTCGGCTCCGGCGCGAAGCCGTTTATCGCCTACACGATTCTTTCAACGACCGATTACGGCGCGGGCGACGAGGTGATTTATCCCGTGCCCGGCTTCCCGATTTACGAATCGCAGATCACGATTAACGGCGCGGTGCCCGTGCCGCTTTACTTGCGTGAATCGCGCAATTTCGCATTCGATCCCAACGAGCTCGAAGCCAAGATCACGCCGAAAACGAAGCTCCTGATTTTGAATTCGCCGCAGAACCCAACGGGCGGCATTCTCAACAAACAAAACCTCGAAGACATCGCCACGATCCTTCGAAAGCATCCGCAAATTTGGGTGTTTTGCGACGAGATTTATTCGCGCCTAACGTTCGAAGGTTCGTTCTCATCCTTGGCAAGTTTGCCCGACATGCAAGAGCGCTGCATCATCAGCGACGGCGCATCGAAAACCTGGGCGATGACTGGATGGCGCATCGGCTTCACGGCCAACAAAGCCCTCGCCCCCGCCTTCACCAAATGGGTCACCAACACCGACAGCTGCGCCAGCCACATCTCGCAATGGGCCGCAGTCGCCGCTGTTTCAGGGCCACAGCACGATGCAGAAATGATGCGCGCTAAATTTCTTGAGCGCCGAAATCTCATCGTGAAATTGCTCAACGACGTCCCCGGCATTCAATGCCAAGCCAGCGGCGGCGCGTTCTACGCCTGGCCCAACGTCACCGAACTCTGCAAGATGACCGGCCTCAACGACAGCGAAGACTTGCGCCGCAAATTGCTGTATGAAGCTGGCGTCGCCGTCCTCGCCGACATTCACTTCGGTCATCGCGTGCCCGGCGATGGGCAACACATTCGATTTAGTTATGCCACGCAGAACGAAAACATCGTGAAAGGTGTGGAGCGGATTGCGGCTTGGGTGAAGAAGAACAAGCGGTGAGCCGAGCTGCGGTCTTGATGGGCGTGGGCTGGGTTGAGAAACCCAGCGAACGGTCTACCGGGGAGTGCCGGGTATCGTGCCTCAAGTCAGCCTACGGGCTGAGTGGCTTTGACGAAATAGTTCTACGTGATGCACGCAACACATTTGTCTTAGAGACCGTATCGTATGTCGTCGCTGTATAAGTATCTGCCGCCCGATAGACAAACCTTCCTAACAGATGGTCTTTTGCGTTTTAGCCAACCTACTGCATTGAACGATCCGTTCGAGTTCTATCCGGCGCTTCCCAAAGCGGTAGTACAAGATGGCATCGCGCATATACGCCGTGAGGTGCTTACACCGCCTTCCTCAGCTTCCGGAACCTCACGCACCGAACGCAGAAAGTTAGATCGAAGCTACGTGAAACAGGCTCAGACGAGGCTGCAATACCTACCGACCGCAGCCCAGTTCCGCGAATCCTTTTTGCGCCGAGGCCAGGCAAAAATCGACGCAATGTTGGGCGTTCTATCACTTTCGAGGCGCTGGAACAGTTCCCTCATGTGGTCTCACTACACCGCTTCACATACAGGCTTTTGTGTCGGGTTCGACGGAGAACACTCATTCTTTAGACAACCGGAGAGGCGCCGTGACGGTACATTCATATGTGCACCGGTTCAATACTCAAAAACTCGACCCACGCTCGGATTTCGCCGACTCGTGCCATCCGACGCGTTCGCGTTCATGCTCACGAAGTCCATCGACTGGATGTATGAAGAAGAGGAGCGAGTGATCTCTTTGCTTACGCACGCTCACAAGAGGATCGAGGCAACGCCACTGCCAATCGCTCTTTTCAAAGTTCCGCGGGAAGCAATTGTCGAAATTGTTGTCGGCTTAC
>JAAFHR010000027.1 GCA_013298455.1 Betaproteobacteria bacterium
CATCGTTCGCTCCGGCGAAGTGCGTGTCAATGGCGGTCGCGTCAAGGCGGAAACCAAGCTGCAAGCGGGTGACGAGCTGCGGATTCCGCCGGTTCGCGTGGCTGAAGCACCGGTTCACGCGCAGCTCACGGGCGATTTTCCGCACGAAATTGTGTGGGAAGACGATCATCTGCTGGCTGTGAATAAGCCGTCGGGCGTGGCGGTGCATGGCGGCTCGGGTGTGAGTTTTGGTGTGATCGAGCAAATTCGTATGGCGCGGCCGAGCGCGCCGATGCTCGAATTGGTGCATCGCTTGGATCGCGAAACGTCGGGCGTGTTGCTGATCGCCAAAACCCGCGCGGCGCTCGTGGGAATGCACGACACGCTGCGCGATAAATCGGGCGATAAGCGTTATCTGGCGGCCGTTCGCGGCGAATGGGTCAATGATCGCCAGCATGTGAAAGCGCCGCTCGCGAAATTTACGCAAAAAGACGGTGAACGTCGCGTTGAAGTCAACGAAGACGAAGGCCAGTTCGCGCACACGATCTTCAATTTGCTAGAGCGCCGAAACGACATGAGCTTGCTCGAAGCCGAGCTAAAAACTGGGCGCACACACCAGATTCGTGTGCATTTGCAGCACGTCGGCTTTCCGATTGCGGGCGACACAAAATATGGCGATGTAGCGTGGAACAAAGCGCTGGCGCAACTCGGTTTGAAGCGAATGTTTTTGCATGCGAAATCGTTTGCGTTTGAGCATCCGGTGACAGGGGTGGCGATGAAAGTCGAAGCGCCGTTGCCACGGGAATTGGCCGGATTTTGGTACGGCGGTTAGTTACAAAGCACCCTCTCCCGCGAGCGGGAGAGGGTTGGGGTGAGGGTGCTCGGCGAGGGAGCGCAATGTTCGAGTTGGGCTGTTACGCCACCACACCCTCATCCCCAGCCCTTCTCCCGCCCGCGGGAGAAGGGAGTTCCGCCCGTCGCCAACTCACCACA
Source organism: Betaproteobacteria bacterium (assembly GCA_013298455.1). Lineage (GTDB taxonomy): Bacteria > Pseudomonadota > Gammaproteobacteria > Burkholderiales > Casimicrobiaceae > Casimicrobium. Next base: position 973 of record JAAFHR010000027.1, read on the forward strand.
TCACCAGCTATCCGGACACATCTTTTGAACTACTCACTCATCATCTTCGATTGGGACGGCACGCTGGCTGATTCCACGGCAGTCATCAAACGCGCTTTGCAACGCGCCGCGGAGGACACGGGCTATCCGATTCCCACTGACGCGCAAGCTTCGTTCATCATCGGTATGGGCTTGAAGCCCGCGCTGGAGCACGCCGTACCGACGCTTCGTGACGAGGATTTGCCGAAGCTCACGGATCGGTTTCGTCATCACTTTTTGGCGGGCGAGAACGAGATCGTTTTGTTTGATGGCGTGCCCGAGATGCTCGCGTCGCTCAAGGCGCGGGGGCATTGGCTGGCGGTGGCTACGGGCAAATCTCGTAAAGGCTTGGACCGGGCATTCGACACGCTGGGGTTACGGGAGTTTTTCGTGACGTCGCGCTGCGCGGACGAGGGATTCGCAAAGCCCCATCCCGGCATGTTGCACGCGATCTACGACAGCACCGGTTTGCTGCCCAAAGATTCGATCATGATTGGGGACACCACGCACGATCTGCAACTGGCTGAAAACGCAGGCAGCGCTGCGATTGGCGTGACTTACGGCGCCCATGAACCGCATCTCTTGAAACAACACGCGGCTCTGACTTTGGTAGATTCGGTGTCCGAGCTCGATACATTTTTGAAAGCGAACGCATAACCATGGACGATCAAATCCCGACGCAGGCTGGCTGGGAGCGCGAGCTTGTGAGCAAACTGGCGCAGATGAATTTGAAAGAGCAGCGCGCCCGTCGTCGTTGGTCGCTGTTTTTCAAGCTGGTTTGGCTGGGGCTGGCGTTGGCGCTTTTCGCGTTTTTGATGGGCTGGATCGGCCGCGATGTTGACAATGAAATCGTGGGTCGTCACACCGCCCTCGTGAAGCTGGAAGGCGAAATTGATGATCGCACCACTGCGAGCGCCGAAAAGATCAATGCGGCGCTTCGGGCCGCGTTTCGAGCGAGCGACAGCGTGGGCGTCATTTTGTCGATCAACAGCCCAGGCGGCTCGCCCGTGCAATCGGCGCGAATTTACAACGAGATTAAGCGCTTGCGCAAAGACAACCCGGAGAAGCCGCTCTACGTGGTCGTTGATGAGCTCTGCGCGTCGGGTGGCTATTTTGTGGCGGCGGCGGGCGACAGGATTTACGTGGACGGCGCGAGCTTGGTGGGCTCGATTGGCGTGGTTTATCAAGGCTTCGGTGCGGACAAGCTGCTCGAAAAAATTGGGGTTGAAAACCGCACCGTGACGGCCGGTGAAAACAAGGCCTTCATGGATCCGTTTTCCCCGCAAAAGCCCGAGCACAAAGCGCACTTAGAGGCGATGCTTGGCGACGTGCATCAGCAGTTCATCAAAGCCGTGAAGGACGGTCGTGGTGATCGCTTGAAGCTGGGCACACCTGGGCTTTTTTCGGGTCTGATCTGGACGGGCAATAAGGCCGTTGAAAACGGTTTGGTGGATGCCGTCGGCTCGATTGATTCGGTCGCTCGTGATGTAGTGAAAGCTGAGGATTTGGTCGACTACACCATCGAAGAAAACGCGTTTGACAAATTCACGCGTCGCCTAGGTGCGAGCTTTGGTGCGGGCGTGTTGCAATCGATGTCGAAAGTGAGCTGGAAGTAGCGGTTCGTTCGAGGAGTTCTTGTAAGCTTTTTGCTAGAACGCCCCAGCGCAATTGGCGTTTACTCGATTTCTTCTGCGCCTTGAAAAGTTGTAATTTCACGCTGTACGCCAGATCAGAATTGGCTTATCTGTGTTGAGCTAATGCGGCCAATGCAGTTCGATCTTTAGATCATGCGCCGCGCGGCGATCTGGCCAACGGCGTCAAGCCCCGTAAAATTTGGGGCTCCCTTCCTCAGTTGGTAAGCGTCGCGTCGGCTTCTTGCTGGTTCGCTGCGTCACCACTCGCGCATGTCCGCATCTTCGCATTCCGCTACTTCCCATCCGTCCGCGCTCACGCTGCAAATCCGCGGCGCGACCTCGCTGTCTCAATTTCGTCAAGACAAACTCTTAGCACTGCTCGCTGAGCAGGGTGTGGTTGGTGTTGACGCGGAATACTGGCACTTCGCGCTGCTTTCACGCGGCTTAACTCGTGAAGAAAACGTGCGGCTTGAGGCGCTCTTGGCGTACGGCGTTGAAGCGCGAGAAATCGCCGAGCCTGACGAGGACGACGATGAGCTACCCGAGCCGCTGCCGCCGCAGCATTCGTTTTTGGTCGTGCCGCGTTTGGGCACCATTTCGCCTTGGTCCTCAAAAGCGACTGACATCGCGAAAAATTGCGATCTCACTGCGGTCACTCGGATCGAGCGCGGTGTGTGGTTCACGGTCAGCAGTGAAAAGCCGCTCAATGCGGCTGCCCGTCGCGCTGTCGAAGCGCTCTGCCATGACCGAATGACCGAGAACGTACTTCCAACGCTCGAATCCAGCGACGAGCTCTTCGCCGTGCAGCATCCAAAGCGCTTAGAGACGATTTCACGCAGCGCCGCATCGCTCAAAAACGCCAACGGTGAACTCGGTCTTGCCCTCTCTGAAGACGAAATCGATTACTTGGTCGCTGCGTTCGACAAACTGCAACGCGACCCGACCGACGTTGAGCTTTTGATGTTCGCGCAGGCCAACTCGGAGCATTGCCGCCACAAAGTGTTTAACGCGAGTTGGACCATCGACGGCGAGAAAAAAGACATCTCGCTCTTCGGCATGATTCGAAACACGCACAAGCTCGCCCCCGAGGGCACCGAGGTTGCGTACTCCGACAACGCCGCGATTTTGACGGGCGGCATGGCGAAACGCTGGTACCCCGACGCCGAGGGAAAGTATGCCGAACACGTTGGTTTAACGCACTACTTGGCAAAGGTTGAAACGCACAATCATCCGACGGCAATTGCGCCGTTTGCGGGCGCAGCAACGGGCTCCGGCGGAGAGATTCGCGACGAGGGCGCGACGGGTCGTGGTGCTGTGCCGAAGGGCGGTATGACAGGCTTCACCACGTCGCATTTGCGCTTACCCGGCCTGCCGCAACCGTGGGAAGTTTCGACGATGAAGGTCGGAAAACCCGATCGAATCGTGAGCGCGCTTGACATTATGTTGCAAGGCCCGATTGGCGGCGCAGCGTTTAACGATGAATTCGGTCGACCAAACTTGAACGGCTATTTCCGCACGTTCGAATACAAACACGCAGACACGGTGTACGGCTACCATAAGCCGATCATGATCGCCGGTGGCGTAGGCGCCGTTGCGGATCAACACGTCAAAAAAATTGCCTTTCCAGCAGGCACGCTCCTGATTCAGCTCGGTGGCGAAGGCATGCGAATCGGCATGGGCGGCGGCGCTGCATCATCGATGACCACCGGGCAAAACACCGCCGATTTGGATTTCAATTCGGTGCAGCGGGGCAATCCAGAAATGGAGCGGCGTGCGCAAGAGGTCATCAACGCCTGCTGGCGTTTGGGTGACGACAATCCGATTCTGGCGATTCATGATGTGGGCGCGGGCGGCTTGTCGAATGCGCTCCCCGAACTTGTTCACGATGCAGGAAGCGACTCCGATCCACGCGGTGCGATGTTTGATTTGCGAAACGTGTTGACGCTCGAAGCAGGGATGAGCCCTGCCGAAATTTGGTGCAACGAATCACAAGAGCGCTACGTGATGGCGATTGCGCCGAAGAGCCTCTCAACGTTCAAAGCGTTTTGCGCCAGAGAGCGTGCGCCGTTTGCGGTTGTTGGTGTGGCCGATGGCTCGGGTAATTTGACGGTTGCGGATGCAAAATTCAACAACAAACCCGTTGACATGCCGCTTGAGGTGTTGCTCGGGAAGCCGCCAAAAATGGAGCGAGTAGCGCAGCGCAAGGTTGCAGCTGTTGATGCGTTTGATACCTCAAACATCAAACTTCGCGATGCGGCATATAAGGTGTTGCAGCACCCAACCGTTGCCGACAAAACGTTTCTCGTCACCATCGGAGATCGCTTCGTTGGCGGGCTCACAGCGCGTGAGCAAATGGTCGGGCCGTGGCAAGTGCCGGTCGCTGATTGCGCGGTGACTTTGCGCGATTTCGTTGGCGACACGGGCGAAGCGTTTGCGATGGGCGAGCGCACGCCGTTAGCAGTGATCAACGCTGCGGCCTCAGCGCGGATGGCCGTTGCGGAGTCGATCACCAACATCGCCGCCGCATCGATCACCTCGATCAAAGACATCAAACTTTCTGCCAACTGGATGGCAGCGGTTGACGTGGCAGGTGAAGATGCTGCGCTCTATGACGCCGTGCACGCCGTCGGCATGGAACTCTGCCCAGCGCTCGGCATCTCGATTCCCGTGGGCAAAGATTCGATGAGCATGCGCACGGGCTGGAAAGACGGCGACGTTGCGAAGAGCGTGCATTCGCCCGTGTCGTTGATCGTGAGCGCATTTGCGAATGTCAACAACGTGAAGAAAACGCTCACGCCGCTGTTGCGAACGGAGGGCGACAACGCTTTGCTATTCGTCGACATCGCCAACGGCAAGCAACGGCTTGGCGGCTCGATCCTCGCGCAGGTTCACGCCAAACTCGGCAGCGATGTGCCCGATTGCGATTCGGCTGACGCGCTGAAGGCGTTCTTTGCGTGCGTGCAGAAGCTCAATGCGGAGGGATTGTTACTGGCTTATCACGACCGCTCGGATGGCGGCTTGTTTGCGGTGTTGGTTGAGATGGCGATAACGTCGCGGTGTGGTTTGTCGATCAATCTTGACCCACTCCTCTCCGTTCGCCGTGAGCTTGTCGAAGGGTTGGTGACTCCATCACCAAATTCCGCGAAGGTTAGCGATACGCCTGCTGCTCAATCCAAATCTGGCGCTCAGGCCACCAACCCTTCGACGGGCTCAGGGCGAACGGGTGTGGGAGATTTCTCCCCATCTGCATTATCGGTGCTCTTCAACGAAGAACTCGGCGCGGTCATTCAAGTCCGTCGCGCTGACATCGCTCGCGTGAAACGCGCCTTCGAAAACCTGCCAGTTCACGACATCGGCACGACCAATGCCGATCACAAATTCATCATCACCCAAAACGGCAAAAAGATCTTCGACGAAGCGCGCCAAGCCCTGCACGCCGCATGGAGCGCCACCACGATTGAAATGCAGCGCCTTCGCGACAATCCCGATTGTGTGGACTCCGAATTTGATCGGGTGTTTGATGATGCGGATGTGGGTCTTGCGCCACGGGTGTTGTTTGATGCAACGAGCAATGCCGCAACGCCATTCATCAACGTCGGTGCACGTCCGAAAGTGGCGATTTTGCGAGAGCAGGGCGTGAATTCACACGTTGAAACGGCGCATGTTTTTGCGCTTGCAGGATTCGACGCGTACGACGTTCACATGACCGATTTACAAACCGGTCGCGTATCGCTTGATGAGTTCAAAGGCTTCGTTGCCTGCGGCGGATTTAGCTACGGCGACGTGCTCGGTGCGGGCGCGGGTTGGGCCAAATCGATTTTGCTCAACACGGCGCTTCGCGATCAATTCGCTGAGTTTTTTGCTGACACATCAACGTTCGCGATGGGCATCTGCAACGGCTGCCAAATGATGGCGCACATGACGCCAATCCTGCCCGGCACGGCGCACTGGCCGAAGTTCATCAAAAACGGCAGTGAGCAATTCGAATGCCGCACCGCGCTCGTTGAAATCATGCCCTCGCCATCGATTTTGTACAAAGGTATGGAAGGCTCGCGCTTGCCGATCGTCGTCGCTCACGGCGAAGGTTTCGCGCAGTTCAAAGACGACAATCAACTGGCGATTGCTGACCACTACGTCACGCTCAGATACGTCGACGGCCACGGCACCGCCACCGAGGTCTATCCATTGAACCCCAACGGCTCGCCTGGCGGCATCACAGGTCTGACGAGCGAAGACGGTCGATTCAATATCCTCATGCCCCACCCCGAGCGCACCCACCGAGTAGAAAACTTCTCATGGCATCCCGAGGCGTGGACGCGCTCGCCGTGGTTGCGGATGTTTGAGAATGCGCGGGTTTGGTTGGAGTAGTCGAGGATACGGCCTGACTCGCGAAATCGCGCAAGTGCTGTGGCGGCGATCATGTGCCGTTCGGGCTGAGCTTGTCGAAGCCTTGGTCGTGCGCCGCCAACCCTTCGACAAGCTCAGGGCGAACGTAAATGTGCGGTGCTCGGGAGTCGCAGTGGAGTAGCGACTAATCCGCACCGACTAACACTTTGACATGTTCGCCGACGCAGCGCGCGAGCGCGTCAAGCGCATAGCCGCCCTCCAACGTCGAAACGATCCGACCGCTGCAATGCCGATCTGCGACGGCAACGATTTGCTGCGTGACCCAACGGAAGTCTGCTTCGACCCAGCCGAGCATGGCGAGTTCGTCGTCTCGGTGGGCATCAAATCCGGCTGAAATCACGATCAGTTGCGGCGCGAATTCATCGAGCGCGGGGAGCCATTTTTCGATGACGGCGGCGCGCAGTGCATCGCCTTTGGAATACGCTGCGAGCGGCACGTTCACACTGGTTGACGAGAGTGGATTCGTGCCCGATCCGGGATAGAGCGGGTATTGAAATGTTGAGGCCATCAACACGCGACCTGCATCGCATTCATCGCGCAGAATCTCTTCGCTGCCGTTGCCGTGATGCACATCAAAATCGATGATCGCTACACGCTGCAAACCGTGTGCGTGAAGGGCGTGCAGCACCGCAATCGCTGCGTTGTTAAAAAAACAAAACCCCATCGCCCGATCACGCTCGGCGTGATGCCCCGGTGGGCGAATGTTGCAGAAGGCGCGTTGTACTTCGCCGCTGCACACCAAATCGGTCGCCGCCACTGCTGCACCTGCCGCATGAAGCGCTGCTTGCAGCGTGAACGGGTTCATGGTGGTGTCGCCGTCGATGTCGGTGTAGCCGGTAGCGGGCGAGCGTGCTTCGAGCGTCTCGAGGAGGTGTACTCCGTGTGCGCGCAGAATCACTTCGCGCGGCGCAGCGGGTGCCGTTTCCAAGCGAGCGAAATCAAGCAACCCGCTCGCTCGAAGGTAATCATCAATCACCCGAACCCGATCTGGGCATTCAGGATGATGTGCGCCCATCTCGTGCTTTAGCGACAAGGGATGCGTGAAGTAGGCGAAGCTCATGCGCTCAACAATAGCGCATTGACCTGACAGTCGAGCGCAATCAAGGCTTGCGATGCTTCGCGTAAGAGAGCATCAATCGATCAGAACGCCCCCTTGGCGAAAGTAGTAAGGACCTTCGTATTGACCGACGGATACGGTGTGAGTCACAAAACGCACACCGTCCCAGTGATGCAGTTGGAAGCCGGGGGGTTCCATCACGAATTGATCCGGTGCATTCGGCAGTAGGTTAAGTGCTACCTGATGCGCGGTGCTTGGGCAGGTCGATGCGATCACCCCACCAAAGAGAGCTTCGATGGGGCGGTGCAGGTGGCCGCAGATGATGCGTTTGACGTGGGTGTGGCGAGCGACGAGCTTCTCAAATTCGTCGCGGTTCGCCAGCCCCAGCTCGTCCATATGGCTGATGCCCGTGACGAACGGCGGGTGATGCATTGCGATGAGTGTCGGTGTTGGGTTCGCGGTCAGTTGCGCATCGAGCCAACGCAGCCGCTCGGCGCAGAGCATGCCCGAGCCTTGGCGTGGGATGGTGGTGTCGAGCGCTATGAGTCGCAGTGCGCCCACGGTGAGATCAATGGCGTAATGCGCGAATGAGGCCTCTGAGGCGAGATAGCGGTGTTCGGGGAACGCGGCGCGCAACGCGGTTGACTCGTCGTGATTGCCCGCCACCAGAAAGCAGGGCATTTGGCTCGCCGAACGCTGCAACGGCGCGAGCAACTCGCGAAGGAGGGCGTAGTCGTCGGGACTGCCTTGATCCACCAAGTCGCCCGTCAGCACGATTGCATCCGGGAGCTTTGGCGACGCCAAAAGCTGAGTGACGGCGCGCTCTAAAAACGCTGCGGTATCGACGATTCCGTAGGCTTTTCGTCGGTCGGCTTTAATGTGTAGGTCGGAGAGCTGAGCAATCAACATGCGGGCATTCGGATCAATGAAGGTGGTGGAACAATATTAGTGCGAGGGGCGCAACGTCAAGCCCACCGACGCATTCAGCGGCGGTGCCGTTCGCGAGTCGGCACGCGCGGTCACTGGTCTTTGTTCTTGATTGCCGTCAATGGCGATAGCGAGTTGTACATGATCGCCGAGAAACTGTCGTTGCACGACCGTACCTGAAAACTGAGCGCTTGAGCGATCCACCAGCTCGATATCTTCGGGTCGGAACAGGTATCGCGCCCCGTTGTGCAAGATGGTGTTCATCGTGCCCACAAAGTCGCTCACAAAAGCGTTGGACGGTCTGAAATAAATGTCTTCGGGCGTGCCAATTTGAGCCACAACACCTTTCTCCATCACCGCGATTCGATCCCCCAGAGCCATCGCCTCTGATTGATCGTGGGTGACATAAATTGCGGTGATACCCAGTGAGCGCAGTAGCCGATCAATCTCGACGCGCAGCGTGTCCCGGAGTCGCGCATCCAGCGCTGCCAAGGGTTCGTCAAGTAGCAGTACGCGCGGTTGCGGTGCCAGCGCTCGCGCAAGCGCCACCCGCTGCCGCTGGCCGCCCGACAGCTGATCGATACGCCGCGACGCGAGCTCTTCGATGCGCATCATGGCGAGCATTTGCTGCGCGCGTGAGTGCGCTTCGGCGGGTGCATAGCCACGCACGCGAAGGCCGTACTTGACGTTATCGCCGACATTCATGTTCGGAAACAGTGCGTAGCTCTGAAACACCATGCCAACGTTTCTTCGCTCAATTGGAACGGCGGTGACGTTCTGGCCATCAAACAGCACGGCACCCCCGGCGTCAGGTGTATCGAGCCCAGCGATGATCCTGAGCGTTGTGGTTTTGCCGCAGCCCGACGGCCCCAGCAACACCAGTGTTTCCCCGGCGCGAATGTCCAGATCGAGTGGCTGTAACACGCGGTTCGCACGGTACGATTTGCTGCACTGTCGCAGACTGATGTGCGCGCCGGAATTTCGGGATTCGTTGGGAGCATTGGTTGGCATGATCGTTCCGTCAATTAGTTTTCGACTGAGTCAATCGTTTCGAAGCCTGCATCGCCACGAGTAGCGGTATCAGGATGAAAAAGAATATGACCGTGTAGGCGCTAGCCACTTCAATTCGGAGCGATGCGTAGGCATCGGCTAATCCCACGGGGAGGGTTTGTGTGAACGGCGTATGCAGCAGGAGCGTCATGTTGAATTCACCCATCGACAGGGTAAGCACCATGAGCGAGCCCGCCAAAATGCCCGGCGCACAATTGGGCAACACGACTTGAAAGAATCGCTGTCGAAACGATGCTCCGAGGCTTCGCGCGCCTTCCTCAAGAATATTGAGCTCGATGGAGTGCATCACGGCCAACACCGAGCGCACCATGAACGGCAAGGTAAACAGGACATGCCCCACGAGGATGAAGCTCCAGTGGCTGCGAAATTCACCCACCGCGCCATACATCGTAATCAGCGCCAACGCCGTTGCGATGCCCGGCAGCGCGACTGGCATCATCAAGAGCTCCTCGGCGGTTCGCGTCCAGGCATTGCTGCGCTTAAACAGTACATAGGCTGCGGGAATTCCCAAGAGCAGTGTGCACATCAGACAGGCCAACGCAATCCCCACGCTCAGCACAATGCTGCGGTGATACTCAGACCACACTTTGATCACCCAATCGAGCGTCAGCCCGCTTGATAGCCCGACGAAGTAGTTTTTGGTGAGCCCCGCCATGATCGACATCACAACCGGCAGCACTAGAAACATTGATACGCAGAGCGTAAACACAAGCAGCCAGCGGAAGTGGATAGATCGCTTCATCACGCCGCCGCAGCTACAGAGTTACCCGTGAGCGATCGTGCAAGGCCAAGTGCGAGCCACGTTATGAGACCCAATACGAACGATAGCGCCGCCGCCATCGCAATATTGGCCTGCATCGTGAATTCCGTATAGATCACCATCGGCAGCACGTTGATTTTCGTTGCCAGTGTGAACGCGGTGCCAAACGCACCCATCGCGGTAGCAAAGCAAATCGCTCCAGCCGCGAGTAGTGCTGGATAAAGTGCCGGAACGACGACATGAGCCACAACCTGAAGTGGGCGCGCACCGAGTGATCGGGCAGCTTCCTCCAAGCGCGGGTCAAGCTTTTCGGCGGCAGCCATCACCGTCAAAATCGTGCGAGGGATGGAAAAGTAGATGTAGCCCACGAAGAGCCCCACCAGCGAATAGGCGAACACCACTCGCTCGCCACTGACCCATTCCGTGAGCGCGGGAAACAGCCCCTGACGCCCACCCAGCATGATGATCATGAAACCAATCACCACGCCAGGAAACGCCAGTGGCAGCGTCAACATCGCCGTAAGTACGCTGTGACCAGCGAACTGATTGCGCGCTAAAAACACGCCCGCAATACCCGATATAACCAGCGTGACCAACGTAACTAGCAATGACAGCAGCACCGTGGTGATCATGCTCTCTACGTAGCGTCGCTCAGTAAACACAGCCGTGTAGGCCATCCAACCAAACTCCCCGCTGCCACCGATCAAAAACAACTTGCCCAGCGGAATCAAAAAGAAGGCGGTGAAGCAAATCGCAACTGGCGCAATGAGCAGCAAATGGAGTTTGGTTTCGCGATTGGGCATAGGGGTAACGAGCGGGCTAGGTTTGCAACGCAAGGAGCGCTAAACGACTTCTTTTTGGTAGCGCTCGGCGATGCTTCGAGTGACGCTTGCCATGCGCTGCACGTCGATCGCTTTGGCTCGCTGATACTCGCCGTCGGCCAGAAAGCGCGACTTCACCTCGGCTGACATCGCATTGGCGAACACTGGACGCAGGTAGGCGTTGGCCCAATGGCGCTGCCCCTCGTCAGACAACACAAAGTCGAGAATTCGTTTGCCCTGATCGGGGTTCGGGCCGTTCTTGACCAACCCCATCACGTAGGGGAGCTGCTGCGTACCCTCTTGTGGGATCACAAACTCAACCGGCGCTTTGTCGCCGTACTTACCGCGATACGCATTGAAGTCGTAGTCGAGCAGAATCGGAATTTCACCCGAAAGCACGCGTGGGTAGGCGGTTTGCGTTGGCACGATGGGCGCATTGGCTTGCAGTTGCTTGAAGAAAGCGATGCCCGGATCCAAGTTTTCGTAGCTGCCACCGAGGGCGATATTGGCGGCCATCACACCGACTTGGCCCACCGCTGCGCTCGATGGATTGAGATACCCGATCAAGCCCTTGTATTCAGGCTTTAGCAAATCACGCCAAGAGCGCGGGACGGGTTTACCACGGAGCGCTGCTACGTTCACAAAAAAGCCCAACGTGCCCGAATGAATGGTGAACCAAAAGCCATCAGCGTCCTTCAAGTCGTTCGGAATGTCAGCGAATCGAGCCGGGCGGTGGGCAACGAGCACGTCTTGCGCACGCGCTTGCGGCCCCACCTGTCCGCCCAAGTACACCACGTCAGCAACGGGTTTTGCTTTTTCGGCAACGAGTGCCGCTAAGGCTTGCCCTGAGTTTTTGTTGTCGGGCGGCACTTGAATATTGAGCTTCTGACCGATGGTGCGCAGCATTCCGCCCCAGTCAGCCCACTCGGGCGGGCAGTTGTAGCAAACGGCCTTTTGTCCCGCTTGAGCGTGCGCGAAGGGGATCAGTGATGTGCTCGCTGCGGCGGCGGTCGCGGCAGTGGCGGCAATGAAGGTGCGTCGTTTCATAAGGTACCTTTCTGAGTGGGGTGGATGAGTGTCGTTGTGGGCTGCGCGACGGTGCCTCCGATGCGCAGCGTGTGGTGAAGCCTTGCAGAACCAAGATGGCGCTCGCCATCGATGAGGCTCTTTAGTAAACCGAATGCCGTATCGGCAATTTCGTGGGTGGGTTGTACGACCGTGGTGAGCGCGGGGGTTAGCCATTCCCCCAGCGAAATGCCGTCAAATCCGGCAACGCTGACGTCGTCTGGCACCCGAAACCCGAGCGATCGGAGGCTATGCATCGCTCGCATGGCCAACTGGTCGCTGGAACAAAAAAATGCCGTGGGTGCGGGGCGCGCACTCATCGCTTCAAACAATTGAGCGCGAACATCGGTTCGCATGAAGTCAACTTGTAGCGGCTCGGTGAGCTCCAGTTTTGCGTGCGCGACGGCATCGGCGAATCCGCGTGCACGAGAGCGCGCACGGTCCGATTGCGCAAATGGCCCGGAGATCATTCGCAAATTCCGATGCCCTGCCGCAATGATGTGCTCGGTGATCTGCTTAGCGGCCAATCGGTTGTCTACGCCAACGCTGGGTCGGTGCTTCGCTGCGCCCGTTGGCTCGTTGTACACGAGCACATAGGGCTTCGACTCTCGATCAAGCTTTTCCAACAACTTACTTTTGTTGGCGTTAGCCACGGTCAGAATCAGGCCGTCGACCCGATTTCGAAGGAGTCGTTCGCTTGCTGCTTCTTCGTTGGCCGGGTCATAGCTGGTGGTGGCAATTGTGACGCTATACCCCGCCGCTGATGCAGCAATTTCGATGGCTTGCAGACAGTCTGCAAACACCGGATGAGTCAGCGTAGGCAAGATCACGCCAATGGTTTGTGTTTTGGTGGAACGTAGATTGCGACCAATTGAGTTGAGCCGAAAACCCAGTTGTTCGGCGGCCAAGCGCACGCTTTCCGCCGTAGCACCCGTCACGCGCTCTGAACCATTAAGCACCCGAGAGACGGTTGCGACTGAGACCGTCGCGCGCTCTGCGACGTCACGGATGGTGGCACGGTGAAGCTTTGTAGTCACGACAAACTCAGCCAATGAGGAATAATGTAAACGTTTACATTATGGGCTGTGGTTGTGACGCTTTTGTGTCAATGACGGCGCGTCTTGCGCGACAAAAATAAAAAAGCTCCCGAAGGAGTTTTTTGATGACGCGTAGCGGAAACTTAAACGCGCTTACGGAATTCGTCAGTCCGAGTATCGATCTCGATCATGTCGCCGGTGTTGACGAACGCTGGCACGGGGATTTCGAAGCCGGTGCCTTTGAGGCGGGCGGGCTTCATCACTTTGCCTGAGGTGTCGCCGCGAACTGCGGGTTCGGTGTATTCGACTTCGCGAACGAGCGAGGTTGGCAATTCAAGACCAATGGCGCGACCGTCGTAAAAAGTCACTTCGCAAGGCATGGCGTCGGCCAGGTATTTCATCGCGTCGCCCATGCTTTCGGCTTCGATTTCGTACTGGTTGTATTCGGCGTCCATAAACACGTACATCGGGTCGGCGAAGTAGCTATACGTCACTTCTTTTTTGTCGAGCACGACAACATCAAATTTTTCGTCGGCTTTGAAGACGAGCTCGGTGCCGCCTGCAGAGAGCAGGTTTTTGATTTTGGCTTTGACGACGGCGGCGTTGCGGCCGGATTTGGTGTATTCAGCCTTGATGATGACCATCGGGGCTTCGTTGACCATGATGACGTTGCCAGCGCGGAGTTCGGTTGCGAGTTTCATGTGTGTTTTGTGAGTGTGTGTTGGGGCGCCGGAGACATTGAAAACGCTTCCTGAGTTTGCGGTGTGCTCAAACTTTGAGCAGCACGAGGAGCAAAGCGTGGGGCAAAACTGGCGCGGCTTTTTGCAGCAAAGCCCTTGATTTTAGCCGATTTTCTGCTTTTCGACTAGGCCGACGAACCTAACCAAGCGCGTCGCTAAGTCCTCCTGTGGCAGAAGCTCGTTGCGCCAACGCTGCGCGTGTTCGGCCAATTCGGGCAGTTTCGAGACGAAATCTTGGTAGGCATTTGCGTTGTTTTCGCCTTGGTTCCATGCGAGCGATGCGGCTCGGTACGCGCGCGCCAAATCCTCACCCATCCCCACGCAATATCGATCCAGCCAAGCATTGAGCTTTACGATGTGCGCGCCGTCGTCGGTGGGATAAATGTGCCAGAGCATCGGTTTGGCGG
>JAAFHR010000270.1:0-3198 GCA_013298455.1 Betaproteobacteria bacterium
GCTGCGCGCGGTGGCCATGGCCGGTTCGAGCGTGGTGTTGCCGCTTGCGGGATCGAAGGATTCGATGCTGGAAAGAAACGTTGTCGACGCAGTTTCCGTCACGCCGCCGATCAGCAAGAGTTTGCCGGAGGGCAAGAGCGAGGCGCTGTGGCGGCCGCGTGAATCGCGAAGTGATCCTGCGTTGCTGATGGCAAAGGTGACGAAATCAAAGCGCTCGATGCGATCGCGCGTGGTGGGCACGATGGTGAATCCCAACTGCATCGCGCTGAAGCCACCCGCAACTAGGATATCGCCGTCAGGAAGCGCGGTGGCGGTGTGACCATAGCGCGGATCGCCCAGCCGTTGTGTGAGCGTGAACCACGAATTGCTGGCCGCGCTGTAGCGCTCAATCGATGGCAGGCCGAAGGCGATGCTGGCGCTGCCGGTGTCGATGCCGCCAATGACGAACACATCATCGCCGATGCCCGCTGTTGCAGCCGTCGCGGTGTGAAAACGCCGCGCGGTGGTGAGCGAGCCTGCGCTCGTCCAGGCATTCGTTACCGGATCGTAGAGCTCGGCGCTCGCGAGCACGGTCGCGTTGTTCTTCCCGCCGACGACCAAAATTTTTCCGTTGCGCAAACGCGTGGCGGTGTGTTGCGAGCGGGCGGCGGCAAGGTTGCCTGCGTTGCTCCACGTGTTGCTCGTTGGGTCGTAGAGCACGGCGGTGTTCAACGCGGTTTCGCTCGCGGCGACGCTGCGACCGCCAACGATCAACACGCGACCATTGTCGAGCAAGCTCGCCGTGTGATCGGTGCGCGCCACGGGCAACGCTGTGGCGGCGCTCCAAGCGTTCGCGAACGGGTCGTAGAGCTCAGCGCTTGTGAGCGGCGTGGATGCGGGCGCTGCGGCTTGGCCACCCGCCACCAAGAGTTTGCCGTTGGTGAGCTGCGTGGCAGTGTGGTTCGAGCGCGCGGTGGTGAGCGATGCGGCAGTGCCGACGGTGATGGCGTGCGCTAGCGAGCCGAGCCCGCTACTTGCGATCAACGCGACGGTGAGTGCTAGCGCGAAGTTGCGCTTTGGCAATGCACGCAGGATTGCGGGGACGATGAATTTAGCGATTGAATGCACGTGGACCCTCGACGCGGTTGTGCGCCAATTGTTCTACGCGGAGCCCGAAAAGGCACCAGATCGAAAGGACTGTTGTTCAAGCGCAACGGCGGACCGAAGCGGCGTTGGGCGGAGCAGGGCGCGGCTATTGCGCTCGGCGATTCGTACGAACTGTGGAAATAACATTTTGTTAATTTGCCTTACCAAATAAGGCGTACAAGCACTTTTCGCTCTATTTCAATAAAACAGTTTTTCATCTCTTAGCCCCGATTAATGCTGGCATTCATTAAATTTGTTTACCTGATTATCTGTATGACATAGGAGTGAGTATTGTCATCCTGAGCGCAGCGTTGGATCAGTATGCACACAGAGACCGCCCGGACGAGCGGGAAAGCATGCATACTGATGTTTCGCTCCGCTCAACATGACGACGACTCGAAAGAGCCTACCAAAAGAGCCGCATTGGATCCGGTAGATCGAAAGGAGGGTTCAACAACGGCCAGCTTGCTGCGAGAATTTGTCCATGCCCAATCACTCAGCGCTTCACGTTTTGCTTGCCGACGACCACGCGATGGTGCGTGATGGTTTGCGCAGTTTGATCCAGGTCGATTGGCCCGACGCGAAGTTCACCGAGGCTCGCGATCAATCGAGCACACTCGCGGCGCTCTCGCATTCGCCTGCGCTGGACTTGGCAATCGTTGATGTGCGCATGCCCGGAATGCGCGGCGTGGCCAGTTTCGCAGAATTTCGCCGCGCGAATTTGCAAACGCCAATGGTGGTTGTCACCGGCTTGGACGATCCGGGCCTCGCGCCGAGTTTGCTCGGTCAGGGCGCAGCGGCGGTCATGTCAAAAGAGGCCTCGGGCGTGGAGTTGCTGGCGGCGCTGCATCGCGCGCTTGACGGCGATTCGCAGCGCGCCTCAGAAGGTTCACCAAAAACAGCCCGCAGCGACACACAGCACCAGGGCAGCCACGGACTCTCGGAGCGGCAACGCGATATGTTGCGGCTGTTGCACGAAGGTTTGCCAAACAAATTGATCGCACGACGGTTAGGCATTGCCGAGACGACGGTCAAGGGGCATCTGCACGGGCTCTACGATGCGCTTAATGTGCGCGGTCGCGTCGAAGCCGTGGCATTGACTCGCGATTGGATGCTGTGAGCGATTCGTCGCGCGCTGCCGCGCCAGCGAGCAGCGCACCGCTCGACGACCCGCGAGTTCGCGCGGAAGTCGTCGCCCTGCTCTACGGCAACGCCGTAGTCGGCGTTTTCATGAATTTGATCTCGGTGCCTTTAGTGTGGCTTGCGTACCGGCATTCGCTGGCGCCGCTCGTACTGCTTCCGTTTCTCTCGCTGTGGGCAGCGATTCAGGGCTTGAGTGCTTGGAATCAACGGCAATGGAGGCGCGTACCGGAAGCGCAAAAACGAGATGCCTCGACATCATCGCGTTTCTTGCAACGCGCGCGCTGGATGGCGTGCTTACTCGGGCTCGGCATCGCGGCCTTGCTCGCGGTGCTTCACTTCGCTGCCGCGCCCGCCACACCCGCACTCGCCGCTACTCTGGCGCTGATCTACGTCTTGGGCGCGTGTACATCAACACTGATTTACGAACCGCAGGTGCGCACTTTTTCGTTCATCGTGCTGGGTTCGCAAGCGGCGCTCCTTGCATACAGTGGTGGCACGATTGAGTGGCTGCTTGCGGGACTGATGATTGGCTTGATTGTTGGCCTGATTTTGTATGCGCGACGCTACAGCGCACAGCTGCAGCAAGTGATCGTACTGCGTTTCGAAGTGCAAGATTTGCTCGCCGAACAGGCTCGATTGAAAGAAGCGGCCGAGGCAGCCAATCAAGCGAAATCTCAGTTTTTTGCGGCGGCAAGCCATGATGTGCGGCAACCGCTGCAAGCGGTAATGCTCACATTCCATGCGCTGCGGCACGCCAAGGATGAAGCGCGTCGCCATCAGCTACTTGACACGACCGAGCGAAACCTTGGCGCGCTCAGACAGCTCTTCGATCAGGTGCTCGACATTTCGCGAATCGATGCGGGCGCTCTGCTTATCAAGCCGCAGACGATTGCGCTGCAGCCGCTACTTGAAAAACTAGATGCTCGGTTT
>JAAFHR010000270.1:3208-5033 GCA_013298455.1 Betaproteobacteria bacterium
CGCAAAGCACGTGTGGCTTCGCTTTGCGCCAACGAGCGCTCTGATTCAGAGCGATCCCGATGCGTTAGAGAGAATTCTCGCCAATCTTGTGGGCAATGCGATCAAACACACAGAGCATGGCGGCGTTTGGGTTGGACTGCGCAGCGAGCGCGGTCGCATCGAAGTGCGCGACAGCGGCATCGGGATTGCGTCCGAACATCACGCGCGAATCTTTGAAGAATTTTTTCAAATTGGCAATCCCGGGCGCGACCGAACCAGCGGTCTCGGGTTGGGTTTATCGATTGTGAAGCGACTGTGCGAACTGCTCAACCACCCGCTCGGCCTAGTGTCCGCGCCAGGGCGCGGTTCGCTGTTTTGGATTGGCGTAGGGCGCGGAGTCACGCCAACGGCTTCCACAGCAATCGATTCCGCCCTGAGCGCAGCCGCGCCACCCGCAAGCCCTGACCCCACCCCGCTCGTCGGTCGACACGTCTTTTTGATCGAAAACGATGCGCAAGTTGCGCTCTCACTTACCGATTTGCTGCGCAGTGGGGGCGCGACGGTGAGTTCGTTCGAATCAGCGCAGGCGGCACTTGCAGCCGCAGATCTGGGGTCAGCCGCCGATTTAGTCATCACCGATTACCGCTTGGGCGAAGCCATCGATGGTGCGGAACTGTTATTGCGGCTGCGCAGCGTTTGGCGTCGAGAAACTTGCGCCATGGTACTGACAGGAGACACCGAAACCGGCTCGCTGGCTCATATCAATGCGACGCTTGGCACAGCAAGCGGCGTCCAGCGCAGTCGACTCATGCATAAGCCCGTCACCGCCGATCAACTCATTGGCGCTGCGAGTGAATTGCTCTCTGCGTCGTAAATTCGCTGATCCTGAACTGGTGTTTGGCTTTCTCACAAGGCACAACGACCGCCCGAAGGTTTGCTAAAACCCCAGCATGACAAGCAAAACCGATTTCAACTTCTTTCATTCACTTCGCGTTCGCTGGGCCGAAGTGGACTTACAACGCATCGTGTTCAACGGCAATTACCTGCTGTACTTCGACGTGGCGTTTACGGAATACTGGCGTGCCACTGGATTGCCAATGCCGATCACGCAGCAGAAGCAAGGCTGCGAGCTCTTCGTGCGGAAAGCGGAGCTGGAATACTTCGGAAGCGCGGGTTTCGATGACATGCTCGATATCGGCGTGCGATGCAGCAAGCTCGGGCGCAGCAGCGTGACGTTTCAGCTCGCAGTGTTTCGCGAAAACGAACTGCTTGTAGCGGGTACCTTGGTTTACGTCTACGCCAACGCGGCGGAAAAGAAGTCGGTGGAGGTTCCCGACGATTGGCGAGCGGTGCTCGCCCCATAAAATCACAGCGTGCTTGAAACTATCACTCTCGATCCCCCCTCCCCCGCAACCGCCTGCGTGATCTGGATGCACGGCCTCGGTGCCGATGCTAACGACTTCTTGCCACTCGTGCCTGAGCTCGATTTACCTCGCGATCACACTGTGCGCTTTGTGTTTCCCAATGCCCCCACGATGCCGGTGACGATTAACAACGGCTATGTGATGCGCGCTTGGTACGACATCATGGGCGCGGAGCTTGACAAACGCGCTGATGAAGCGGGTGTGCGTCGCTCACAATCGCAGATCAACGAGTTAATCGTGGATCAACGCGCCAAAGGCATCGAATCGAATCGAATTCTGCTCGCAGGCTTTTCACAAGGCGGTGTGATCGCCTTGCAAACTGCGCTTCGTTACCCCGAAAAACTCGCTGGTGTGTTGGCGCTCTCAACGTATCTCGCCTGTGCCGATACGCTCGGCGTTGAAGGGACGCTTGCCAACAAATC
>JAAFHR010000271.1 GCA_013298455.1 Betaproteobacteria bacterium
CGCGCACGGCCGCGAGCTGCGCGGGAACAATCGCCAATTGGTCGGGGCGTTGCGAAATGATTGATTCGATTTCGTTGGTGGAAGCGCCGGTGTCTTTCAAATAACCGCGCAGACGATCCAGGATGAAAGACAAAAGCTCGTTTTCCTCTTTCGACAAGCCATTGCGCTCGCGCAGGGTCAAAACGGAGCCCTTGGTAGCCATGAAGTCATGAATTGTTTTGCTTGCTAACGTCACAAGCTGCGTCAATGACGCAGTAAGTTGTTGCTCAACCAAAACCCGAATCACTCCCAAGGCATGCCGCCGAAGCGCAAACGGATCTTTGTCTCCGGTTGGGATTTGACCGATACCGAAAAGTCCCGCGAGCGTTTCAAGTTTGTCGGCGAGCGCAACAGCGGTCGGCACGCCCGGCGACGGCAGTGCATCGCCCGCAAAACGCGGCTGATAATGCTCTGCACAGGCAGCAGCAACATCGCTGGCCTCGCCGTCCGACAGCGCGTAGTAGCGCCCCATCGTACCCTGCAACTCGGGAAATTCGCCCACCATCAAGGTGACGAGATCAGCTTTTGCGAGCGTTGCGGCGCGTTGCGATTTGGAAACGTCCGCGCCGATGAGCGCAGCGATTTCTCCAGCCAACTTCGATAGGCGCTCGGTGCGTTCGCCCGTGGTGCCCAGTTTGTTGTGATAAACGACCTTTGCCAGCTCTGGAATTCGAGCATCGAGACGCGTTTTCTTATCGGTCTCGAAAAAGAATCGCGCATCGGCCAAGCGGGGCCGCACCACTCGCTCGTTGCCAGTGATGATTCGAGACGCATCGTCGAGCTGCATGTTCGATACGATCAGAAACTGACTTTTCAGTTTGCCATTGGCATCAAACAGTGGGAAATATTTCTGATTCGTCTTCATCGTCAGAATCAAGCATTCCTGCGGCACGGCAAGGAATTCGGATTCGAATTGACAAACGTAAACGGTCGGCCATTCCACCAAAGAATTGACTTCATCGAGCAGGTCGGCATACGACTCGGCCGAGCCCAAAGTCGCACCCAGCGACTTCGCTTTCGTCTCCAGCTGCGCGAGGATCATGTCGCGACGTTTAATGTAGTCCGGTTCGACTTTGCCGTACTGACGCAGCAGTGCTTCGTAGCGCGATGCGTCATCGAGCTCAATGTTGTTCGCGCCTTGGAAACGGTGGCCGTGAGTGATGTTGCTGGATGTCAAACCGAGGATCGATGCTTCGATCACGTCGCTGCCGTGCATCACGATCAAGCCATGCGCCGGGCGAACGAAGTTGGCTTCGGTCACGCCGTCGGCGAGCTGATAGTTCATCACTTTTGGAATCGGGAGTTTCGCCAGCGTGTGATTGATCGCGTTTTGCACGCCAGCGGAGAGTGTCGTTCCCGCCGCTTCACCGGTCAAGTAAACGTAGTCGGCCTTACCGTCGCTCTCGAGCAACAGACGCTTGCCGCCAACCGTTGCGTTGGGAAAATTTTCGGCAAGCGCCTCACCGCCGGAAGCGGCGAGCTTCTTTTTCAACGCTGGCGACGCAGCACCACTTGCATCTTTCGCCACTGCAAGCGGCATCAGCTTTTCCTTGATCTGCTTCGCGGGCGCTTCGCTCAACACCGCGCTCAGCCGAACCGCCAAACGGCGCGGCGTAGCGAACGACGCCGTCGTTGAGTCGTTCGATAGCAAGCCGTCGGCTTTCAAGCTGGTCTCAACGCCGTGCGCAAACGCCTCACCCAATTTCTTGAGCGCTTTTGGCGGCAGCTCTTCAGTGAAAAGCTCAATCAGCAATGGTTTCGTGCTCATGCAGCCACCGCCTCTTTCTTTGGCAGCAAAGCAAGCAAGGTGTCTCTCGTGTCGCCTTTGAGCATCGGGAAATTAAGTCGTTCACGTGAATCGTAGTAACTCCGCGCCACGCTTCGAGAGATATTTCGAATGCGGGCGATGTAAGCGGCGCGCTCGGTCACAGAAATGGCGCCTCGAGCATCGAGCAGGTTAAAGACGTTGCCCGCTTTGAGCACCATTTCATACGCAGGCAGCGCGAGCTTGGCTTCCATCAAGCGCGTCGCTTCAGCTTCAAACGTGTTGAACAAACCAAGCAATACAACCGAATCACTCGCCTCGAAGCTATAGGTCGCCTGCTCCACTTCGTTTTGATGCCACACATCGCCATAGGTGATGATGTTTTCCGCGCCGTCGATCACGCTCTTTGAGTACACCAAGTCGTACACGTTCTCAACGCCTTGCAAATACATGCACAAACGCTCAAGGCCGTAGGTGATCTCGCCCGTGATCGGTTTGCAGTTCAGACCGCCGACTTGTTGAAAATAGGTGAACTGCGTGATCTCCATGCCGTTCATCCAGACTTCCCAACCCAAACCCCAAGCCCCAAGCGTTGGGTTTTCCCAATCGTCTTCCACGAAGCGAACATCGTTCTCTTGTAGATTGAATCCGAGCGCCGTGAGCGAACCGAGATACAGATCCAAGATGTTTGGTGGCGACGGCTTCAATACCACTTGATATTGGTGATGCTGATGCAAGCGATTGGGATTTTCACCATAGCGGCCATCCTTGGGCCGACGCGACGGCTGCACGTAGGCCGCCCGCCAAGGCTCCGGTCCGAGCGCACGCAGAAACGTTGCTGTATGCGACGTCCCAGCCCCTACCTCCAAATCAATCGGCTGCAACAGCGCGCAGCCCTGTGCATTCCAATAGGTTTGTAATCGAAGGATGGCTTCTTGGAAGGTGATCATTTTTATGTGCAACGACGAATGACGGAGGACGAATGACGACATCAGCCGCCACGCGCCAAAGCGCTATTTTACGAGGCGGCCTACGCTTTGTGCGGCAAGCGAATTCTGGAGAATGCGCTAATTCGCATTCAAGTCGACCTTAAGACGAGCGACCAACCGCCAAACGCCGCGCTGCACCAATCCCCAATCCCGCCAAGCAAATGATCAAGATCGGCAAGTCACCCCACATCATGTAGGGTGTGTAGCCTTTGCGGCCTTGAATGGTGGTTTCTAGGATGCCGGTGGTGAAAGCATCGATTCGTTTCGTGACGCGGCCGTGTTCATCGATGACGGCAGTGACGCCGGTGTTGTTAGCGCGAAGCATGGGGCGCGCAAATTCAATCGCTCGCAGTTGAGCTAGTTGCAAGTGTTGTTCAGCAGCTGCGCTTTTGCCAAACCATGCGTCGTTGCTGATGTTGACCAACAGCGTGGCGTCTGGCAGTGTGCGGTGAACATCCCGAGAAAACGCGTCTTCGTAGCAAATCGAAATGCCGAGCGATTGGCCGTTTAGCTTGATCAGCGGCTGATCGACCGCGCCCTTTGAAAAATCGCTCATCGGGATCGTGAGGTTTGCGTAAAACCACGCTAGCAATCCCCGAAGCGGCATGTATTCGCCGAACGGCACGAGGTGAACTTTTCGGTACTGCTGCGATGGCTCAACACCAATAGAAACGGCGGCGTTGTAGAACTTATCCTTCTCTTGCACCGGCACGCCAAAGAGCAAATTCGCACCCTTCGCGTTGGCGATACCGCGAAGTCGTTCGATGTATTCCGGTGGGATGCGATGCAGTGGCGCGGGGAAGGCTGTCTCGGGCAGGATGATGAGTTCGCCCTTGGCCTCAGTGACTAACTTTTCATAGCGCTGTAAGGTGTCGGCGAACTTCTCAGGTTCCCACTTCATCGATTGCGCGACGTTACCTTGCAGCAGTGACACGCGAATCGGATTGCCCGTGGGCTCACTGAAGCGAAGCTGCGCGATCATGACGTTGACGATCAGTGTTCCGAACAAAACGACGACCACGCTCGTCACTCCGCGATCAATCGCTCCGAGGTAGAGCCAATCCCTCCCGCTATTCGGCCGCCACAACGCCAAAAAGGCCACAAGTAATCGGGGCAGAATCGCACTCGTAAAAATCAGCATCCACGTCGCACCAAACACGCCAAACAAACTCGCCCAGCCCATGAACGACAGCTCATGCGTTTGGCTCGCGCCCACGCTCAACCATTCGAAACCCGTGAAGAGATACGCCCGCAAATATTCGCCAAACGTCCAAGCGCAGGCGAACACAAATGCCGCGCCGAGCCAATGTTTGGGCCGCACCCAGGCAGTGAAAGCGCAAGCGAGCGTTGAGTAGAGCGCCAGAAACGCCGCAAACAAAAACGCTGCGAACCAAGCCATGGCGAGCGGCATGCCGCCGAATTCGTTCAGGCTGATTCGAACCCAAGACACGCCCGTAAAAAAGTACACGAGCCCGAATACAAAACCAATCAATGCGACACGTTTGAATGCGCCCGCGTTCGAAAGCAGCGCCGAGAGCACTGCGAAGCCTATGCACGGCACCCACCACCAACCAATCGGCGCGAAGCCGAGGTAGGCGGAGGCGAATGCGGCTATGGCGGCGGCGACGAGGGAGTATTTCATGGGCGGCGCGGTGCAGTTCCGCTCCCCTCTCCCGCGAGCGGGAGAGGGGTCGGGGGTGAGGGTGCGGCGGGTTCGGAGCAGCGGTCGCTACTGCATGCACCGACCACCCTCACCCTAGCCCTCTCCCGCCTGCGGGAGAGGGAACCAAACCGCTGCAGCAAGGCAGCGAGCGCCGTCAAACCCGCTCCAAAGTCACCAACCACACGCGCCGACCATCGGCTCGTACGACAGTGAATTTGAATCCGCCAATGGTGATCGTTTCGCCGCGATGGGGCACTCGGGCGAATTCGTGCATCAGCAAGCCGCCCACCGTGTCGGCTTGATCTTCGCTAAATGTGGTGCCAAATTTTTCATTCAGTGCTTCAACTTCGGTGCTGGCTTTGACGCGCCATTTGGTGGCGCTCTCAGCGATGATGTTGTCGGCCTCTTCGTCGTAATCGTATTCGTCGATGATCTCGCCAACGATTTGTTCGAGCACGTCTTCGATGGTGACTAAACCCGCCACGCTGCCGTGCTCATCGATCACAATCGCCATGTGATTTCGCTGCGAACGAAATTCGCGCAGGAGCACATTGAGCCG
>JAAFHR010000272.1 GCA_013298455.1 Betaproteobacteria bacterium
CCTTGCTAGGGTTGTTTTTGGCACGCTGGCTGCAACCGCTGTGGGGCGACACGGTCTTTTTCGCCGCGCTTGCCGCGGCGTTTGTGATCGGTATTTGGGCGGCGGGCGTCACCGGCAGGGCGCTTGGCGAAAGCGATCATGGCTCGATTGTGTGGGACGAAGTGATTGCGATGGCGTTGATCACGGCGATGTTGCCCGGCGCGGCTTGGAAACAGGCGTGGGCGTTTTTGCTCTTTCGGCTTTTGGACATTCGAAAGCCGGGCCCGATTGGTTGGGCGGATCGTAATGTAAAAGGCGTGTTCGGCGTGATGCTTGACGACTTGATCGCGGCTGCGATCACGCTCTTTCTCTTCGCGCTGTGGATCAGGGTGTGGGCATGATGATCGACGCCATGACGGATGAGCTCGCGCATGAGCTGGGGCAGTTTTGCGTGGAGCGTAGGCTTACCCTGAGCGCCGCCGAGAGCTGCACCGGCGGATTGGTGGCGGCCGCGATCACCAGCGTTCCCGGTTCATCGGCATGGTTTGATCGTGGTTTTGTGACTTACAGCAACGAAGCCAAAACAGAAATGCTTGGCGTGAGTCAAGTCACCCTTGAAAACTTTGGTGCGGTGAGCGAAGAAACGGCGCGCGAAATGGCGCTCGGCGCGCTCAGCAACAGCTTCGCGAATGTGGCCTTCTCGATCACAGGCATCGCCGGGCCCGCGGGCGGCAGCGAAGAGAAACCTGTGGGCACGGTGTGTTTCGGATTCGCGTTTGACGGCACCGTCGTCACCGCCACGCGTGTTTTTCGGGGCAATCGGGATTCCATCCGTGCACAGAGTGTGCATCATGTGCTGGCGTCGCTCTTAACGATGTCAGAGCGCCCCAGCCGCGTTCAGTAGAACGTCGCATTCAGCAGCGAACTCGAAGCGGCGGGTTGCGACGGGATGCGCTCCGCTCGCTACACTTCTGACATGAACTTCATCGCTGTTATTCCCGCCCGCTGGGCGTCCACGCGTTTTCCCGGCAAACCTTTGATTGACTTGGGCGGCAAGCCAATGGTCGTTCGCGTCGCGGAGCGGGCACAGCAATCGAGTGCCACAAAAGTAATCGTTGCGACCGACGATCACCGCATCGCTGCCGTTTGCGAAACGCATGGCGTTGCGGTGGTCATGACGCGAGCAGATCATCCCACCGGAACGGATCGATTGAGCGAAGTCGCCACTCGGCTTGGCTTGGCGGACGATCAGATCGTGGTCAACGTGCAAGGCGATGAGCCGCTCATCCCGCCCGTCATGATTCAGCGAACCGCGCAATGGCTCGCCGATCATCCCAAAGCCGCGATTGCCACGCTCTGTCACCCAATCCATTCGGCGGACGAGGTCGCGAGCAGCAACGTCGTGAAATGCGTGCTCGATGAGGCGCACAACGCACTCTACTTCAGCCGCGCCCCGATTCCCTATGCCCGAGACGCGTGGAGCGCAACATCCGGGCGAATCGAAGTTGTGCCGACTGAGCTTCCGGTGTATCGGCATATTGGCTTATATGCTTACCGAGCTGGGTTTCTACGCGTTTTTCCGAGCTTATCGATACCCGCCATCGAGCGCTTTGAATCCCTTGAGCAGCTTCGCGCGCTGGCTCATGGCTATCCAATTTCTGTGATGCGAGTCGACGATGCGCTGCCGCCCGGCATCGATACGCCGGCGGACTACGAGGCGTTGAAACCTCGGTTTCTCTGAGGGGCTCGGCTACTCGAGTACCGTGACTTTTTGAATGAAGTAACGGGTGTCGCCGAAGCAGCTCGTTGGCAGCCCCATTTTTTCTTCGTAGTGGAGCGTGACGCGTTTGCCGATGCTTTTGTTGATCGATTTGGCAACGCTTTCGTCCCACACCGTAAAAAAGAATTTCTCAGGGATTCCGCCCGGCAAAACGACCATATTGAGCTCGCCTTCCCACGTCTTGCAAACCCAGCCTTTGTTGGAAATTTTTTGGACGATTCCGACCCGCTCGCCGCTCGAATAGCTCCATTTCCAAACCACTAAACCGTACACAGCGGCCAACACAATCACGATCAAAAGCAGCGGCAGGATGAATCCGCGCGCACCAGATTGGGCGCGGCGCAGAGGGAAACAGTAGCCAAAAAGCGACTTTTGAGTCATAATAGAGGTTGTTGAAAAGACATGTGTCAGCTAAACCAAGTTTTATACCACGTAGTGGATAGCTCGGTGACAGACTGGCCGCAATCAGGGTGACGTTGTCTATGCTCGATGCAAATCAGATCGCCAAATTTCGCCAACAGACCGCAACTCCTCGAAAGCGCTCCGTCGCTGGCAGCTGGACCCGGCTCTGTGGCACCTGCAAACAGCCCGCGATCATTCGCGGCGGGAAAACCCGTAAAGTTGCCGGTCGCACGGTGTTCACCTGCGCCGGATGCCTTACCAAGCTGTTTGAGAAAACTGGCGAAGAGCAACCCGGCGACGAAGTCAAAACGGGCACCGGCGGCGAGTAAGCTCGCCTCACTGCGCGGCCGCAAGCTCCCTGTAGGAGCGGCTTGCCGCGAAACCACATTACGAGACCCAACCCGGTTCCGTCTTGCACGAGCCTGATTTGTCGCGACCACTCGCCCGCCTTCACGATCTTTCGCGGCGAGCCGCTCCTACAGCGGCATCGCCTGAACCTATACCGCTTTAGGCGAACGCTCGCTCGGTCGCAATCCTAGCCAAATCAAGCCACACAGCGCCACGCCAATAAACGGTAGCGCCGTGTAATTGACCATTTCCCAGCCCCGCGCGTTGACCAAGAAGCCTGCGCTCGATGACGACACCGCCATCGTCGCGAAAATCAGCATGTCGTTGAAGCCCTGAACTCGCGTTTTTTCGTGGGGTTCGTAGGTTTCGGTCAGGAGCGCTGTGCCGCCGATGAACATGAAGTTCCAGCCAACACCGAGGACCACCAAGCCAAACCAAAAGTGCGTCACGGTGACGCCTGACAAATTGATGCCGACTGCCGCAAAATTCAGCAGCACGCCAACGATAATGATTCTCAGAGCACCGAATCGCTTGATCAAATCTCCGGTGAAAAAGCTCGGCAGAAACATCCCGACGACGTGCCATTCCAGCACAAACACGCCTTCTTTGAACGGATGCCCGCAAAAACTCATCGCGAGTGGAGTTGCCACCATGAGTAAGTTCATCACGCCATAGCCGAACGCCGCCGACATCACGGCGACGATGAACTTCGGTTGCCGTGCGATCACCGCGAGCGGCCGCACCGGTTTGTCGATGGTTTCTTTGGCAATCGCAGGCAATTGCAAACGCGACTGAATGACGATCGCCACGAGCGCAAAAGCCACCAATGACAGATACGTCCCCGCGTAGGTGACGGAGAGCCAGTCTTTACTGAGCTTCGAGCTCTCCGGGCCCAGAATCGCCCCAATAATGCCGCCCGCTAGCACCAGCGAAATGGCCCTCGCTTTGTTTGCGCCCGGTACGGCATCCGCTGCCGCAAATCGATAGAGCGCGCCGGTCGCGTTGTAGCAACCGATGAAAAACGTACCGAGGCACACGCCCCAGAAACTCTTCAAACTCACCGCAATCGCGCAAATGATCGCGCCAACAATCGCAAACAGACTGCCGTGAATGAATCCCCGCCGCCGCCCCACTTGCCGCATCCACGCTGAGATCGGCATGGCCGAGATCGCGCTGCCGATCACATAGGTCATCGCCGGCAGGGTGGCGAGCGCTTTGTTTTCAGCGAGCATGAAGCCAGTGAGCGCGTTCACCGCCATCAGGATGACCGAATTGGTGAGCAGGAGCGCTTGGCAGAGCGCTAGCAAAAACACCGTCTTTTTGTGCTGCGGTGACATCGCGTTGGTCGCGTTATTCAATTTCGAACACCTGCTTCAGATACGCCAAGTACGACGCGTCATCACACATCGTTTTCGCGGGCGTGTCAGAGAGTTTGGCGACGGGTTGGCCCTCGCAGCGCACCATCTTCAACACGATTTGCAGCGGCGTGAAGCCCACGTCGTTCGTCAGGTTGGTGCCAATGCCAAACGCCGTTTTTGCGCGGCCTTGGAAGTGTTTGGCGAGCTCGATGGCGCGGGGAAAGGTGAGCCCGTCGCTAAACACCAGCGTCTTGGTTTTGGGATCAACGCGGTTGGCCAAATAGTGATTGATGACCGCCTCACCCCACGCGGTCGGCTCGCCGCTGTCGTGGCGCGCGCCGTCGAACAGTTTGCAGAAATACATGTCGAAATCGCGCATGAAGGCTTTGAGTCCGGCCACATCCGATAGCGCAATGCCCAAGTCACCGCGGTACTCGTCAGCCCACTTTTGAAACGCCCAACGCTGCGAATCACGTAGCCTAGGACCCAGCGCCTGTGCGGCTTGCAGCCATTCATGCGCCATCGTTCCGACGGCTAGCAAACCAAGCTCCTTCGCGAAAAACGCATTCGATGTGCCCACAAACGATTGCGGTACGGACAGCTTGATCGTCTGCAACACTTCGCGTTGCCAATCGTGCGAAAAACGTCGCCGCGTGCCGTAATCAGCAAATGAAAACGCGAGCTCGTTGGTCTGCGAATTCACCAGCGCCAGCTTCTCGGCCAACCGCGCGCGACCCGCCGAAAAGTCAGGCTGCGGCGCAGCGTTTCGGAAATACACCTCATTCACAATCGAGAGCACCGGCACTTCAAACAAGATGGTGTGCAGCCAAGGCCCTTTGATCGAAATCGCCAAATCGTCACCCGCTGCAACGACCGAAATGTGCGCCCGATTGAAATGGAACAGCGCCAAAAAATCTACGAAATCGCTCTTCACATAGCGAAGCGCACGGAGCCAGTTCAGCTCATCCTCGTTGAAGCGAAGTGAGCAAAGCCAATCAATCTCTCGATTGATCTCCGCCGCGTAAGGCGCCAGCGCCACGCCCTGTGATCGACACTTAAACCGATACTCCACCTGCGCCGCAGGAAACTGATGCAGCACCGCCTGCATCATCGTAAATT
>JAAFHR010000273.1 GCA_013298455.1 Betaproteobacteria bacterium
CGTGGTTCGCCGCAGCTGTCGCGTCTTTGCAGCATGATGAAGTTAAATCTCGTTGTAGAGCAGGCGGTTATCAAGCCGAAGTGAGACGTGCTCGGGCTAGCGGGTGTCACCGCGAAGCGGCGCAACAATTTCCGAGCATTGCGCTAGCTACGATGGGCTTCAACAAGTTTTTGAAAGTCTCTTATGGCGATTGCCTTTTGTCGCACCTTGCCGGCGCGTACCTTGGGAGCGGTAACGCTCTGTCTCGCCCTAAGCACGTCGGCGTTCGCGGCGGAGGGCTCCTACGTCAGCCTTCAACCTGGTGCCATTGGCACTGAGATGACATTGCCAGCGCTCCTTGGTGTGTACGTTCAACTCGTCACCAGTCGGTATTCATCGTCAAAATTTGCAGGGGATGATGGTCAATCCCCGAGCGTCCCGTTTGCCGTGCCGGGTGTCCCGGTCGCGTTTGCTGCCACGCTCAACGCAAGGGTGAGCGCGCAGGGCTTCGCGCCACGGATCGTTTGGGTCACTCGTGAAGAGTTGCTGGGTGGCCGCGTGGTGCTTGACGCGACCCTGCCAATGCTGCGCCGAGAGACCACTGTGAGTCTCGTTGGTAACGGTCTGGGCGTGTTACCTGCGCAGCTGCAGACTTTGGTTCAAGCTGGCCTGAATCAGCAAGCAGCCTCGATTTCTGGCAAAACCTCCGGGCAGGGCGATGCCGAGTTTCGCGGTTTTGTCGACTGGTCAGGCGATGAGTCGCGTGTCGCGGCGGGTTTGTCGTTGACCGCGCCAACTGGGCGCTACAACGCGCTGCAGCCAGTCAATATCGGCGTGAATTACTGGACGGTGCGCCCCTGGTTTGTAATAACTCAGTCTTGGTCAAACGGGCTTGAGGCGGCGGCCTACGTTACTTACTCACTCAACACTCGTAATGGCGACACCAAGGTTCGCACGGGGCAATACGCGCACACCGATGCCAATGTGCTGTATCGACTCAACGAGTCGTTTCGCCTGGGTGTACACGGTTATGGAGTCATTCAAACGACTGCCGATAATCAGGCAGGAGCCAGCATTGCGGGCAACAAACTTCGAGTGTTTGGCGCAGGTCCGGTCGTGAGCTATCTCTCCGATGGCTTGAACTGGGGAGCAGATTTGAAAGTCATCCGAGAGTTCGGTGCGCGCAATCGCAGTGAGGGCACGGCCGTGTGGTTGCGAGCCCAGTACCGGTTCTAGGTGACTCACGGCATGTCCGTTTTGCAATCTAGTCATGCGGCGAATATCTCGCTCGCCGGGCTTGGTTTGCAGCCAAGCTCGATGAGCCGTCGGACGCTGACACTCCGTGTCACGGCACGACGCCTCGTGGAGTTTGGCGCGCTGCAACACATCACCTGGCTTTTAAGCGCCTTTCAGCAATGTGTTTTGCTTCTGACTGCGCTGACGTTCGCCGGCAATTGCGCCGCCGTGCAAACGGCTCAGGTGAAGGACCTGCCGGCGCTGCCGGCAACAGTCACCGTGGATCAGAAGCCGCTATTACTCAATGGTGTTACTCAAGACGGCCCGATGAACATCCGCGCCGCATACGTGGCGCTGTACCTTGTTTCGAAACAGACTAAAGCGGAGACGGTCATCGCGATGCCGGGACCCAAGCGCCTCACGCTGCAAATGCAGCGGGATGTCTCGGGCAGGGATATGTCTGACACCTTCTTAGATCGCCTGCGCCAGAATCTCACTCGGCAAGAGCGCAACGACAACTTCTCCACGATTCTCCAGTTCGGATCGCTGTTCACTGAATCGCGAGCGAAGTTTTTCCGAGGAGATATCGTCAATTTGGACTACTACCCGTCGACGAAGTCCACGCTTGTCTTCATCAATGGCGTGAAGGTCGGAGACCCAATCATCGGGGAAACGTTTTTCCCAATCCTTCTGCAGACTTGGATTGGTCCCAAGATGCGCCCGTCGTTACGTGATGAGCTGCTCGGGCTGAAATTGCCTGGCTAAAGTCCTCAGCTCGATTCACACGCAGTCTTTTTCAAGCAAGAGACGCTCAGCCGCACCTCCGTTAAGCCTTGTAGCGTCCCGGCGAAGAGCGGCGGCTGAGGCGGGCAAGTTGCTCCAACTACTGCCCTTGCCCCAACGCAAACCCGGGCTCGCCGTTGAAGGTGTAGAGGTTTTCCATCTTGATGAAATCGAGTCCGGTGGCGCGGATGGCCGAGAGCAGCCCGATGATCGCTTCGTGGTTGCCGCTTGTTGCATCGGTCGCCATGAAACGGCAGCGCCAGTGATCGGTGCAAAACGTTTCAGGAAAGCCGTTGGGCCACACTTTTACGCCGCGATTGGTGATCATCTGCAGGCTAAACGGCTGCTCGGCTAGGGCCGCCAAAACCTTGGTTGCGAGCGCATTGGCATTGCTGTCGTTCCAGTGAAAAAACACGTCGACACCGACCATCGCCTTTGCAGATTTGGGGGGTGATTGATACGTCTTTTTGCTGGTGGTGGAGCTTGCAGCGTCAGTCGGCGCGAGCGCATCGATCGCTTTGAACTTCGTTGGAGACTGGCCGAGGCGTTGCATTACGGCGTCTGCAAATTGCGCGGTGCTAAGGATGGATGGGTCGCCCGCTTTGGCGATGTCTGCCGTGTGTGCGCCGTCTTCGATGGCGCAAAGCCAAGCGTTGTGAATTTTTGCGGCCACATCATGCTGACCGATGTGCTGCAACATCATCACTGCGCCGTGGAGCAAGCCCGATGGATTGGCGATGCCTTTGCCCGTGATGTCGGGCGCGCTGCCATGGATCGCTTCAAACATCGCAACGTGTTCGCCGATGTTGGCGCTACCCGCTAAGCCAACACTGCCCGTGAGCTCTGCGGCTACGTCTGAGATGATGTCGCCGTAAAGATTGGGCGTGACAACCACGTCGAATTGCTCAGGGCGATCCGCCATCCGCGCCGTGCCAATGTCGATGATCATGTGCTCGGTTTTGATTTCTGGGTAGTCGACTGCCATGTCGTCAAACACCTTGTGAAAGAGCCCGTCAGACATCTTCATGATGTTGTCTTTGGTCATGCAGGTCACTTTTTTTCGACCATGTCGGCGGGCGTACTCAAAGGCGTAGCGAACGATTTTTTCGCAGCCGGGGCGGCTGATGAGCTTCAAGCATTGATACACATCATCGGTTTGGCGGTGCTCGATTCCCGCGTATAAGTCCTCTTCATTTTCGCGCACGATGACCAAGTCGATCTTTGGGTGGAGCGTCTCCACAAACGGCGCGTAGCTCACGCAAGGCCGCACATTGGCGTAGAGCCCCAGCGTTTTTCGAACGGTGACGTTAAGGCTCTTGTAACCACCGCCTGAGGGCGTGGTGATCGGCGCTTTGAGAAACACCTTGGTCCGACGCAAGCTCTCCCAGGCGGATGCCTCGATACCCGCGCTGTTGCCCGAGAGGTAAACGCGCTCGCCGATTTCGATGACTTCGGGTTCGATTTGCGCGCCCGCTGCATCAAGGATGGCGAGCGTTGCTTGCATGATTTCTGGGCCGATGCCGTCACCGTAGGCGACTGTGATGGGGGTTTTGTGGGGCATGTTTTTTTCTCGATGGCAATAAGTTGACGCAATTTTGCAGTTCGTTAATATCGGTGTCTAATCATCTATTAAACTTATTTGCATAGGTAAATGCCGATGTATTTCTCAAAAGCACCTCGGGCGACGTTTACCCAACTTCGAAGTTTCGATGCGGTAGCGCAGCTGGGTGGAATCACTCGAGCGGCCGAGGCGTTGCATCTCACGCAACCCACAATTTCAGGGCAGCTGCGCGAACTCTCAGAGTCGCTCGGTGTGGAGCTTTTGACGCCAGTGGGGCGTGGCGTCCAGCTAACGGACGAGGGCCGTGAGTTGCATCGCACCGTCACGGCGATGTTCGCGCAGTGGCGAACGTTCGAAGAAAGCGTGGCCGATCTTCAAGGCATGACGCGCGGCACGCTTCGAATCGCTGGCGTGACCACCACCGAATACTTTTTGGCGCAGTGGCTTAAGCCCTTCGCGGAGCACTATCCCGGTATTGAGATCGATCTGGTGATTGAAAATCGTGATGCCGTGGTGAAGCGCTTGGCGCGAGAGCAAGACGACATTGCGGTGATGATGATGCCGCCGCTCGAGCTGCCGCTGCAAAGTGTTGCGGTGATGGACAACCCGCTCGTGCTGATCGCGCCGTTGGGGCATCCGTGGGTTTCGCGGCGCAGCGTTCCGTTTAAGCTCTGGTCGAGCGAAGCGCTTTTGATGCGCGAAGAGGGCTCGGGTACGCGGCAGGCAACGCTTGATTACTTCGCCGAGCGCGGTGTGAAACCAAAGGTGCGGATGACGCTCGGCAGCAATGAAGCCATTAAGCACGCCGTGGCCGCCAACTTAGGCGTTGCGATTCTGTCGCGGCACACGCTCGCAAAAAAACCTGCCAACGAGGGGCTTGCGGTGATCTCCGCCGCGGGGCTTCCGATTCGTCGGCAATGGCAGCTGGTGTGGCGAAGCGATCGTCGAATGCCGCGCGTTGCGTCACGGTTTATGGACTACGTGAAGCAGCACGCAGATGACGGGTGGGCTTAGCGAGCTGCGCGTTTTGTCGCTGCAGCTTTTTTGTCAAAAGCACCGTATCGCTTAGGCTTTATGGAGTTATTCATTACTTTCGAAAACACACCATAAGACGTCATAGCGCAGAAGAATATTGGCGTTCATTGAAAAAGGTTAACGCATCATCAATCGCACTCAGGTCTCGACAATGTCATCTTGAGCAGAGCGAAGGATCTCGCCGCATACCAACGGTGCTCAGGCTAGGAGAAGCGGGTGCGCAGTGATGCTTCGCTCCGCTCGTCATGACAACTCCCCCCAGCGTGTTTCTGAGCAATGTCGACCATCAGGAGCGGCGAAGTGTCCGCCCTATCGCTTCACCATCGCCATCACGTCGCCCATATTCACCGTGCGCGCCTTCTCTTGAATC
>JAAFHR010000274.1 GCA_013298455.1 Betaproteobacteria bacterium
GACCGGACACACTCCCCCATGAAAATCACCCAACTGGAAACCCTCCGCCTCGGCGAATTCCCCAACCTCATCTGGGTGCGAATTCACACCGATGAGGGCTTGGTTGGCCTCGGCGAAACCTTCATGGGCGCAGCAGCCGTTGAGGCGTATCTGCACGAATGGGTTGCGCCAAAACTCATCGGCAAAAATCCACTGCACATCGAAGCTCGAAACAAAGAGCTTTTGGGCTATCTTGGCTGGCGCGGTTCGGGCGTTGAAACGCGCGGCAACAGTGCCATTGACATTGCGCTTTGGGACCTCTTCGGCCAAGCCGCCAAGCTGCCCATCCACACCGCGCTCGGCGGCAAGTCGCGTGACTCAATTCGCATCTACAACACCTGCGCTGGCTACCAATACGTTCGCAGCACCGTGAACCAAAGCACCAGCAATTGGGGCTTAGGCAACAACTCCGGGCCGTACGAAGACCTTGACGGCTTTCTACATCACGCCGACGAACTCGTGCTCTCCCTCAAATCCGAGGGCATCAGCGCGATGAAAATTTGGCCGTTTGACATGGCGGCCGAGGCGAGCGACGGGCAATACATTTCGAACAACGATCTCGACAAAGCGCTCATTCCATTTCAAAAGATCCGTGATGCCGTCGGCAACGACATGGACATCATGGTCGAATTTCATTCGCTGTGGCGTCTACCCATGGCGCAAAAAATCGCGCGAGCGTTGAAGCCGTTCAGCACGTTTTGGCACGAAGACGTGATCCGCATGGACTCGCTCGATCTGCTCAAACAATACGCACCGCACACCGATGCGCTGATTTGCGCGAGCGAAACGCTCGCCTACAAATGGGGTTTCAAAGACTATCTACAAACCGGCGTCGCTGGCGTGGTGATGCTTGATCTGTCTTGGTGCGGTGGATTGACGGAAGCGCGAAAAATCGCCGCGATGGCGGACGCCTATCAGCTCCCGATCGCGCCACACGATTGCACTGGACCGGTGGTGTGGGCGGCAAGTACACATCTTTCGCTGCACGCGCCAAACGCCCTCATTCAAGAGAGCGTTCGAGCGTTTTATAGCGGTTGGTACAAAGAGCTGGTCACCGAGTTGCCGCACATTCAAAACGGCATGATTTCGCTGAGCGAGAAAGCGGGGCTTGGGCTCGCGCTACTCCCCGATTTACATCGTCGCTCGGACGCAATCGTCAGAACCTCAAAAGCGTAACGAGGCAGTCGCGTCGTTACGCCAATATCGCGCTAGGCGAAGCGATTGGTTTGGCCGCGTCGTACGACCACGATCACCGCCCCCAACATCAACAAGCCCAACAGCATCAGCGCCCACTGCGACATCGTTGGAATGGTCGGTACCGGTGGGTATTGGAAATTTTGCGATTGAAAGCCAATCACGTCTGAGCTATTCATCGCGAACACATAAAAGTTGTTCGGATTGGCTGGCAAAAAGTCGTTGTCGTTGGTCACCACAAAGGTCAAACGGCCGTCTGGTAGCGTGGGGCCAAATGCGATTCCCTCGATCTTTTCAGGGAAACTCGCACCAGCTAGCCCGTAGCTCGAGCTCAGCAAATCAATGAACAGCGTCTTCGTTGCGGCGACGGTGCCCGCAGGAAGACCGGTGTTCGGAAGCGTTGCGATTGCGCTCACATCCGTCGCCGCAGCAATATTGATTCGGTAGATTTTTTTGACAGCGGCCGACGTGCCAGCGCTACCGTCGCGCTCGATCACCATGAATTCATTGCTGTTGATCGCAACGATTTCGTTCACGCCAAGATTGATCGCATCGAGCTGATACACGAGCTCACGGGTGTTGCCCGATGCAATGTCGATCACCAACATCCGTACGTTCAAGCCGCTGCGTCCGCCGTCTTGAATCAGCGGGTTTTGCATCAAGCCGATTAGTGTGGTTCCATCGGGTGTGATGGCCAAACCTTCCATGCCACGGTTGGCCACGCGACCCGCCGTGTTACCTGAAATCTCAGTCGAACCTCGTGCGTTGGGCGCCGAGATCTTGAACTTTGCGGGCACATTGAACACGCGCAAACGCTTGCCAGTGTTGCGATCAAATTGATACACAAACGGGCCGTATTCGTCGGAGATAAAAACCGATTGACCATCGCGCGACACGCGAATCGCTTCGGGATCAAAACGCGTGCTGGCGCTGCTATTGGTCGCATCAAAGCCTGACGACAAGCCGTTGAGCGGCGCGCCGGATTCATTGGTCAACAGCGTGGTTTTAACGAGCACTGGCGTGACCGTTGCGCCTGAAATGTTGAGATCAATTTCTTGAATTCGCGCTTGATAGCTGGTGGTGTCATCAACCGCCGTGTTGGAAGACACGGCATTTGGGCCGCGATCAGGCACTGCCACGAAGCGATTGCCCTGCCCCGTGTATGCAATCCCTGAGCCAAAGGCACCGAGCAGATTGCGCGCGTTTCCGTTTTCCAACGTGCCCGTTAAGCCCGACAGATCAGTGCCCGTAGGGGGTAACGATCCAACACCCAATAGCGTTACCGCCGCACTCGCCAAGCCACAATAGCTCGCGACAATCGTCGCAGCCACGATTCGTTTACCGTTCATAAAGTCCCCCGAAATGAAGACCGAACGTTACGGCGGGCGTGTTACGGGACTGTGACAGCGGGGCGCCACTTGACGCGCGCCGCACTCGGCCTTGGCTTTGAGACGGCTTTGCGTCTAGGCTTTCTTCACCGCATGTCCGCCAAACCCAGCACGCATTTGCGCGAGCAGTTTCGCTGCGTAATCGCCCTTGCCTTGCGTGGCAAAACGGGTGGTTAAGGCAAGCGCCATCACGGGCGCAGGCACCCCCAAATCAACCATCGCTTCAACCGCCCAGCGGCCCTCGCCAGAATCAGACACATAGGGTGCAATCGCGGCGATATCGTCGGGTTTTTTGAGCGCGTCGGCGGTTAAGTCAAGTAACCACGAACGCACGACCGAGCCGTCGCGCCAAGCGTTTGCGATGTCGGCAATCGGCATGTTGAAATCCTTTTTCGCCTCCATCAACGCAAAGCCCTCAGCGAGCGCTTGCATCATGCCGTATTCGATGCCGTTGTGAACCATCTTGGCGAAGTGGCCCGCGCCCACTGCGCCGGCGTGCACGATGCCTTCCGTGGGTGACGGGGCGAGTACTTCCAAATAGGGTTTGAGTCGTGCGTAGTCTTCAACGCTCGCCCCAGCCATCACACAGTAGCCGTTTTGCAGGCCCCACACGCCGCCAGATACGCCGCAATCGGCATAGTGGATGCCTACGGCGTTCACTTTCGCGGCGCGGCGCAGCGTGTCTTTGTAATTGGCATTCCCACCATCCAAGAGCAAATCGCCCGGAGAGAGCTGCGTCATCAGACTATCAATGGTGGATTCGGTGATCGCGCCCGCTGGCAGCATCAGCCAGACGACACGAGGCGTTGGCTGCGAAGCAATTGCGGCTGCGAGCGAATCCGCAGCGGTAATGTTGGTTTCAACAACACTCGCCCGAGCGTCGGCGCTTTGATCAAACGCCACCACGCTCACGCCACCACGCCCCCAACGCCGCGCCATGTTGGCACCCATACGACCCAAACCGATCAAACTAATCTGCAGCAATTTGTTTCCTCTTTTTTCATCGTCGTTTTATTGTCTGGCTCACCCATTCGGAGTGAGCAGTGGGTTGGGGATTTCGCGCTCCCCTCTCACCCAGAGGGAGAGGGGTTAGGGGCGAGGGGGACGCGCATTCGAACTCGCACCGTTGCAGACCTATCGACCTGCCCCCTCTCCCCCGCCCTCTCCCTCAAGGGGAGAGGGGGCCAAACACATCTCGTCCTAAGGCGGAGCGACGCGCTCCACTTCCTCAAGCGTTGTTAAACCCATCGCAATTTTGTGCGCACCTGATGCCCGAAGCGGTTTCATGCCGTCTCGAAATGCCTGTGCTTTGAGCTCATCAATGCCGGCGCCCGCCAGCACTAATTTTCTGAGCTCAGGCGTAAACATCATGATTTCATAGAGCCCAATCCGGCCCCGAAACCCGGTCATGCGGCACTCTAAACAGCCCGCCGCTTTGTAGGTCGTGGTCGGCTTTGTGGCGCGATACGGCAAGGTGAGCGCGGCCCAGGTGTCATCGGGAATGGGATCAGCGGGCGTCTTGCAAGCAGCGCAGAGTGTGCGCACCAAACGCTGTGCCATCACGCCGAGCACGGTGGAATTCACCAAATACGGTGGCAACCCCAAATCCACCAAACGGGCGACGGCTGTGGGCGCATCGTTGGTGTGCAGCGTAGAGAGCACCAAATGCCCAGTGAGCGCTGCTTGCACGGCCATCTCAGCCGTGGGGAGATCGCGAATTTCGCCCACCATGATGATGTCGGGATCTTGGCGCATCAGCGTTCGCACGCCGCTTTCGAAATCCACACCAATCTGGGCGTGCACCTGCATTTGGTTGAATGAGGGTTCGACCATCTCAATCGGATCTTCGATGGTGCAGACGTTGACCTCGGGGGTGGCCAACGATTTAAGTGTGGTGTAGAGCGTTGTCGTTTTTCCGGAGCCCGTGGGACCGGTGACCAACACAATCCCGTGGGGCCGCGAGGTCATCGATTCCCAGCGCGATCGATCATCCTCGGTAAATCCCAAATCGCGCAAATCACGAAGTAGCACTTCGGGATCAAAAATACGCATCACGATTTTTTCGCCAAACGCGGTGGGCATGGTCGCCACGCGAAGTTCAACTTCTGCTCCTTCGGGCGACGCTGTTTTGATGCGGCCATCCTGTGGCCGCCGCTTCTCAACGATTTCCATGCGTGAGAGCAGTTTGATGCGACTCGTCATGGCGGTGAGTACAGCGCCCGGAATCTGATACACCTGATGCAACACCCCGTCGATTCGGAAGCGCACAATGCCCGAATCACGGCGCGGCTCCACGTGAATATCACTCGC
>JAAFHR010000275.1 GCA_013298455.1 Betaproteobacteria bacterium
TGCCGCCGCCAAAACGCTGAACATCGATCATCTCTTGGATCGTTTGCCCAAAGCGCTCTCAGGCGGACAACGTCAACGCGTGGCGATTGGTCGGGCGATCGTTCGAAAGCCCGAAGTGTTTTTGTTCGATGAGCCGCTCTCCAACTTGGATGCGTCACTTCGCGTTCGGATGCGCTACGAATTTGCCAAGCTGCACGAAGACTTAAAGACGACCATGATCTACGTCACCCACGATCAGGTCGAAGCAATGACGCTGGCCGACCGAATCGTGGTACTTCGCGACGGACGCATCGAGCAAGTCGGCGCGCCGCTGGAGCTCTACGAACACCCGTGCAATCAATTTGTGGCCGGCTTTATTGGCTCACCGCGAATGAACTTCATTCCCGCGCAGATCGCCGATTGCTCAGCGAGCGCGGTGAGCGTAAAAGTTGAAGACGGCACAATCATCCGCTGCGCAGTCAATGGCGCAAACAGCAAAGTGGGCGACAAAGTTACGCTAGGCGTTCGGCCCGAGCATCTGCAGCTGGGCGGTGGAGACAACGCGCTTCCTGCCAAGGTGACGTTTGTTGAACGACTCGGCAGCAGCACCCAAGCTTACTGCGATTTCCCCGGCGCGACGGAGGGCTTAACGGCCCAATTCGACGGCGCGTCTGCTGTGGCGAGCGGTGAGACCCTGCGGCTCTCGTTTGCCGCCCAACATGCCTACGTGTTTGATGCGGCAGAAAAGGCACTGCCGCGCGTTGCGTCGTGAGGCAGGCGATGCGCGCAGTTGGTTTGACCCTACCGCTACGCTGTCTTGCAGCGCTTGTGGCGTGCAACGCTTCGATGTGGGCGACGGCGCAGAAACCACCGCAGCTTTTGGTGTGGATCAACGGCGACAAAGGCTACAACGGCCTGCAAAAAGTCGGCGATGCGTTCGAA
The DNA here is from genome assembly GCA_013298455.1 of Betaproteobacteria bacterium. Taxonomy (GTDB): domain Bacteria; phylum Pseudomonadota; class Gammaproteobacteria; order Burkholderiales; family Casimicrobiaceae; genus Casimicrobium. The sequence continues at coordinate 922 of JAAFHR010000275.1, forward strand.
AAAAATACGGGCGTGCGAGTAGTTGTGCAGCATCCCGAATCAGCCACCGACAAATTTCAATCCGCAGTCGCGGCGGGCAAAGGCCCCGACATCTTTTGCTGGGCGCATGATCGCTCGGGTGAGTGGGCGAAATCGGGACTCATCGTGCCCATTCGCCCAAGCAAAGCGGTGTTTGATGAGATTGATGAATTCGCGTGGAATGCGTTTCGCTACCAAGGCAAATTGTGGGGCTATCCGATTGCCGTTGAAGCGATTGGCTTGATCTACAACAAAGCGCTGGTACCCACGCCGCCCAAATCATTCGATGAGGTGATAGCGCTGGATGCTGAGCTCAAAAAGCAAGGCAAAAGCGCCATTTTGTGGGACTTCAACAAGGCGTTTTTCTCGTGGCCGATCTTTGCTGGCCCCGGTGGATTTGTGTTTGGTCGCGATGCTAAAGGTGACTATGACCCGAGCGTTGTGGGCCTCAACTCGCCCGGTGCCATTCGCGGCGGTGAAACGCTAAAGAAGCTGGTTACGGGCGGCCACATGGCTAAGGGATCCACCTATTCCGAGATGGAAGCGGGTTTCAATCGCGGCAACATTGCCATGATGATTTCTGGGCCGTGGGCGTGGGACAACGCCAAAAAAAGCAAGATCGATTTCGCGGTAGGCCCGATCCCCAGCATCGACGGCAAACCGGGCAAGCCGTTTGTGGGCGTGATCGGCTGCATGATCGCTGCGCCCAGCAAATACAAAGACATCTCGAAAGAGTTTTTGGAGCAGCACATGCTGCGCCCCAATTACTTGAAGATGATCGATGATGATGTGGCCATTGGTGCGCCCGCCAACAAAGCGTTTTACGCGCAGCTCGCCGCCAATCCCTTGATTCGCGCCACGATGGAAAACGCCAAACTCGGCGAACCCATCCCCAACATTCCCGAGACCGGTCGGTTCTGGGCGGCGATGGACGCGGCGCTTGAGGCCATCACCAACGGCCTGCAATCGCCCGCCGATGCGCTCAACAATGCCGCAGCTAGGATGCGCGCCAAATGAACACGATCGTTCGCACCGCTGCAGCGCCGAATTGGGTGGCGCATCTTAAATGGCCAATCACCATTGCGCTGGCGCTCGCCATGCTCTATCTGGTGTTTAACGTCTATGCGAGTGGCCAAGCGATGTGGGCCCTGGGCCTTTTGACGCTCGCCTGCGCGGCGTTTTATTCGTACTTGGGCAACATCGGCTTTGCTTGGCGGTACCTGTTCCCGGGCTTGGCGGGGATGGCAATTTTTGTCGCCTTTCCGCTCATCTACACGATGCAGATTGGCTTCACGAATTTCTCGTCCAACCATTTGCTCTCGCTGGATCGATCAACGAAGTATCTGCTCGACCAAACCACGCCCGACGAGCCGACAATACATAGCTACACACTGCATCGTGATGGCAATCAGTTGCGTCTGTCGCTTGCCAAAGCAGAAGGATCGGCCAAGTTGTTGACCGAGCCGTTTTCACTGAGCACCGATGGTGTGACCCCGCTTCGCGCTGCACCGCAAGACGCGTCTCGGGACATCGGCGCTGCGCTATCGATGCGCGAGGTGATCGCTACTCGCGATGCGCTGCAGCGCCTAAAAATCGCACTGCCAAGCGGTGAAATACTTAACTACGCTGGGCTCCGAGAATTCGCACGGCTCACCCCTGTGTGGAAGCAAAATCCAGACGGCTCGCTCACTCGCACTGAAACTGGAGAGCAGTTCGCGCCGAATGCGAAAACAGGTTTTTTTGAGAGCGCCAAGGGGGATCGCCTGCAGCCGGGGTACACCGTCGGCGTTGGGTTTGCCAACTTCGCTCGAATGGTTAACGACCCTGATTTTCGTGCGCCGTTTTTCTCAATCTTTTTGTGGACGGTGGCATTTGCGGGGTTGACTGTCGTGTTTGTGACGGCCGTGGGTGTGACTCTTGCAACGCTTCTCAATTGGGAGCAGCTCCGATTCCGAACCGCCTATCGCACGCTGCTTTTTTTGCCCTACGCCGTGCCCGGCTTCATCTCGATTCTGGTGTTCAAAGGTTTGTTCAATCAAAACTTTGGCGAAATCAACGCGATTTTGGATGCGCTCTTTGGCGTGAAGCCCGCGTGGTTTGCCGATCCGCTGCTCGCTAAAGTGATGCTGTTGATCGTTAACGTGTGGCTTGGTTTTCCTTACATCATGGTGCTTTGTGCAGGGCTCATCAAAGCGATTCCGGCGGATTTGTATGAAGCCTCAGCGATTGCGGGCGCATCTCCGCTCACCAACTTTTTCAAAATCACTTTCCCGCTCATCATCAAGCCACTTGCGCCGCTTTTGATCATGGTGTTCGCGTTTAACTTCAACAATTTTGTGTTGATCGCACTATTGACAGACGGTCGACCGGATTTCATCAACACCAAAATTCCGGCAGGCACCAATGACATTTTGGTGTCGTACACCTACCGAATTGCGTTCAAAGATTCGGGGCAAGACTTCGGTTTGGCTGCAGCGATTTCGACCGTGATGTTTTTTATGGTCGCAGCACTGTCGATTTGGAATTTGCGTTTGGCGAGCAAAGGGATGCGTGAGGCCGCTCAAGGCAAGTAGCGGCGTGGCGCAGCTGATTGTCATGTTGAGCGGAGCGAAACATCGGGTGGCACTCGCATCCGCTGTTTCGGGTAGCGCTGCGATGCGCCCTGATCCTTCGCTTCACTCAGGATGACAGCGGTTTATCAGCGTCGAGAAAAAACATTAGGCAAACTATGGCAATCGTTACCGGAAAGCAAAATCGTTGGCGTGTGTGGGCAGCCCACGCCTTTTTGATCGCGCTGATTGCGATCACGATTTTTCCGCTGCTTGCGGTGATTTCAATTTCGCTGCGCCCGGGAAATTTTTCCACCGGCTCGCTGATTCCCACAGAGATTAGCTTTGAGCATTGGAAGCTCGCGCTTGGCATCGGCTACATGGGCGCCGATGGCAAATGGGTGTCACCGCCGTTTCCCGTGCTGCTTTGGCTGTGGAATTCGATCAAGATTGCGTCGATTTCGGCGATTCTCATTTTGGCGATTTCAACGACGGCAGCGTACGCATTTGCACGATTGAAATTTCGCTTTAAGGTGCCGATTCTTAACGCGATGTTGCTGCTGCAAATGTTTCCGGCGGTGCTCACACTGGTGGCCATCTACGCCATTTTTGAAACGATTGGCAACCACATTCCGTGGCTTGGCATTGAGAGCCACGGCGGCGTCATCCTCGCGTATTTGGGCGGCATCGCCACGCACGTTTGGACGATCAAAGGCTACTTCGAGACCATCCCCGCAGAGATCGAGGAAAACGCAAAGGTGGACGGCGCAACGCATTGGCAGGCGTTCTACCGCGTGCTCCTGCCGATGGCGGTACCGATTCTGATGGTGGTCTTTGTGCTCGCCTTTATCGGCACGATCATTGAGTATCCGGTGGCATCGATTTTGTTGCGCGAGGAGCCCAATCTCACCCTTGCTGTGGGTTCGAAATACTTCCTGCAAGATCAAAAGTATCTCTGGGGCGATTTCGCTGCCGCCGCCGTTTTATCGGGCTTACCGATTACCTTGGTGTTTTTGTTTGCGCAGCGTTGGATTGTTTCGGGGCTGACGGCTGGCAGCGTGAAGGGCTAGCGCGATGAGCGCGCCGCTGTTCCCCTCTCCCCTTGAGGGAGAGGGGTTAGGGGAGAGGGGGAAGTTTCGAAGGAGCTCCCGTTTTGTACCCCCATTGACGTTCCCCCTCTCCCCAGCCCTCTCCCTCAAGGGGAGAGGGGGTCTGCACAGAAGATTTGCAGTCGCTTTGTTATTCGCAACGGTACTTGCTGGCTGTGCCACGTCCACCGTGCCTCCCACAAGCGCGGCAACCAGCATCGCCCCCGCCTGCACCCCCAGCCCCCTCGGCAAACGCCCGCTCTATCTTCGCGGCAGTTTCAACAGTTGGAACGCCAACGAAGATACGCGTTTCATCTATCGCTGCAATCAGTTCG
>JAAFHR010000276.1 GCA_013298455.1 Betaproteobacteria bacterium
TCGTGTAGCCGCAGTGTGGCCAAAAATTCTTCATATCTGCAGCATAGCCGACGTTGCTGTGACGAGAATGAGCGCCACACCTGCCCGAGTTTGTCGCTTCAAAATAAACGCGAGCGCTTGCTCACTAGCGTCTCGCAGCGTCTAGAACGAATTTTCTTTGCCTTGCAGTTACCTTCTGGCGCTTTTGGATGACCGTTGATCGGCCGAATTGCCTCGTAGAGCTGGCGTACGACGCCAACGTTGACACGATTCATGCCGCTGGCATATGCCTTGCGATTTCTCTTATAGCGCAGGCTCACTCCGCGGTGGTGCGTTGTGAGTGGTTGCGCGCCTAATTGAGGTGAGGTTGTAATGGATCGTAGAAAAATGCTGATCGTTGCCGCGAGTTCGCTGGCCGTCGTTGCTTCGGGCCACGCGCTTGCCCAGGCTCGGCCTGCGCCAGCGGCCAAATTGACCATGGCTGCAGCGATCAACAAAGCAGGGCGGCAACGTATGTTGTCGCAGCGCATGGCAAAAGCGTATTCGCAAATGGGTATCGGCGTGCTGCCCGATCGCGCGTTCAAGATTTTGAACGACTCGGTGGCGTTGTTTGACACACAACTCGCTGAACTGACCGCGTTTGCACCCAACGCGGAAATTTCCAAGACCTACGCCGAGCTCGGGCAAGCATGGAGTGGCTATAAAGCGCTGCTCGGTACCGCGCCCAGCGCCGACACGGGCGCACGGATTCAAGAGAGCAACGAGCTGGTTCTGCGCCTCGCTAACGTTGGCACGCAGGAGCTCGAAAAAGCCTCTGGCACCAACCTCGGGCGGCTGGTCAACATTTCTGGGCGTCAGCGGATGCTGTCGCAGCGCACGGCGATGTTTTTCATGTTTCGCGAATGGGGTTTGCCCAAGCCGGTTGAGAGCGCGCTCAACACCACGCGCACCGAGTTCCGCACGGCGCTTGCAACGCTTCGCGGCGATCCCGAAACCACCGAAGAGATCAAAACTCAGCTCGGTTTGGCTGAAACGCAGTGGCTCTTTTTCGACACGGCCGTTGAAGCGTCGTTGAAATCCAAGGCGGACTTGATTCGTCGGCAAAACGTGGCCAACAGCAGCGAGCGCATTCTCGAAGTGTTTGAGACGGTTGCAGGGATGTACGAGCGTTTGGGTGCGGCTAAGGTGTAACGGAATAAGCTATTTTACTGTACGTCAATGAAATAATGGACTACAGGGCGAAATAGCTACTTTTTGATTAATGTATTTTTGCGTCTACACGCCAATAATTAGCTTGGATAAATTGATTAAGTTTGTTTCACAGCTCTAAAAATTTGCGTTGATGCTTCGAATCCATCACAATGTGTAGATGGATCGAAAAGCCCCCCGCCGCACCAAAGAGCGCATTCTCGAAGTGTCGCTCGGTATGTTTAATTCGTTTGGTGAGCCCAATGTGACCACCAACGCCATTGCCGACGAGATGAATATCTCGCCGGGCAATTTGTATTACCACTACCGCAGCAAAGACGAAATCGTCACCAAAATTTTCGTGCAATTCGAGCGCGAAATGGACGAGCTTTTCGCGATGCAAAAAGATCGTCAAGTCAACGTCGAAGACGCCTGGTTTTGGCTACATCTTTTCTTCGAAAAAATCTGGAAGTACCGGTTCATCTATCGTGATCTGAACGATTTGCTTTCGAAGAATCGCATCATCGAAACGCACTTCAAATCGCTCCTGCAAAACGCGCAAAAAAGCGCCGAGCGGATGATGACCGACCTGAAGGATTTAGGGCAACTCAACGCATCCAAAGGCGAAATTACAGCCGTCGCCACCAACGTGGTTTTGACCGCCACGTTTTGGCACAGCTACGCCTACGTGATGAACCCGAGAAAACTAGACGAGAGCAACGCCATGGGCCAAGGCGTGTTTCAAGTCATGGCAATGATTGCGCCATACCTCACGGGTGACGCAAGATTGCTATTCGAGAAATTGGCCGCAGAGTACCGCTGAAGGACGAGATGACGACGGCGCTTCGCTCCTAGGACGACGCATCGCTGCGCTCGCTAGGACGCAAGGTCTGTGCGATTCTGGGAAACCGATGAAACGTGCCTAGGAGCGCAACGATCAACAAGCTTTGCGTCCTAGGGCCGTAGGCGCGTCGTCCTAGGAGCGAAGCTCCGTCGTCATCTCGTCCTTCCCTCATTGGAGAATCAAAGCTATGGCAACTAAGAAATCGGCATGGGCGGCATTCCCGCATGACAACAGCGCATTCATTTATGCGGGCGCAGCGCTTAAGAAGAACTGGGCGCGTTTGCACAAAGGCGACTGCGAGCCGTTTCCTACCGATAAGGCCGTTGAAGAAGCTTGGCGGCTCTATCACGCGGGCGATTTCGGCGGTGCAGTCGAAGCGGGCATCGCCGCAGGCTTAGACGGCTACAACGCCGCCAACAAAGCCGCATGCATCTACAACAATTACCTCGAAACGAGCGACGCCAAAAAGCAAAAAGCGTATGAAGAAATCGCCGCGCGCTGTGAGGAATTGCAGGCCGCACAAAAGAAAAACGCCAACGCGTTCTACCTTCACGCCTATGCGCTCGGCCGTTACGGGCAATTGATCGGTGTCGCCAAAGCGCTCACCCAAGGCATCGGCGGCAAGGTGCGCGCGTCGCTAGAAACCGCAATCAAGCTCGAGCCGAAACACGCCGACGCACACATCGCGCTCGGAACGTTCAACGCCGAAGTGATCGAAAAAGTCGGTGCGATGATCGGCAAAATGACCTACGGCGTGAGCAAAGACAACGCGTTGGCGATGTATCAACAAGCCATCAAACTCAACCCGACGTCGTCAATTGCGCATACCGAATACGCCGACGGGCTCTACAGACTCTTCGGCAACACCAAGATGAAAGAGATCGAAAAACTCTACGCGGAAGCCATCGCGCTGCCGCCGATGGATGCGATGGAGTGCCTGGATGTGGAGGCGGCCAAGGCGGAGATGGAGTAGCGTGACCAAGCGCGAATGGCTCGCTTTTTCGCTTGCGCCCGCGTTGGTCGCGGTGGCGATCCTGGCGATTTCACTTTTGCGCGACCCATCCGATGCCAAATACTGGGGCTCGATCGCTTGGCCCCTTGTATTTGTTGTCTATCCCGTTGTGTTCACCGCCGGAATTGCATACTGGGAACTCTGCAAGTACAAATGGGGAATGAGTTGGCCGAGGCTTGTCCTTGGGGGCGCGTTTTTAGGCGCCTTGATCCCATTGCTGTTTTCACTGCTACTAGTTGCCAGCAGCCTCCTAGAGAATAAAAATAGTTGGTACGTCAAGCAGCAAGTTGCTGATTTCGCTGCTTTTGTAGGCTTTGGTGCTGCCGTTGGTGTGATGATTGCGGCGCTCATCCGATGGATTTCAGGCGGATCCAAACCGCACGTTTTGTAGGAGCGGTTCCACCGCGATGGGTCGCCATGACAGAAAACCCACGCAGCCGAGACCTACGAAAAGGCCGCGTCTCTCTGGACGGTCAGGTCTACCACGTAACGAGTCGTGCAGCTTCCGGGATTCCGTTCGCAACCTTTGACACCGCCTGCGCTCTGTGCCGTACGTTCTACCCCACGGCACGGGGTAGCGATGTGGCGTTGCTCGCTTGGGTTGTTATGCCTGATCATGCGCACTGGTTGCTTCAGCTGGGTGAATCTGGTGATTTGAGCAAAGCGGTCGCCGCACTCAAAAGGCAGAGTGCGAGCGAATTCAATCGCATCAAGGGCAACGCCACCGGCAGTTCGGTATGGCAGCGCGGCTTTTATGATCGCGCCATTCGACGCGATGAAGATGTGGCTGCGGTGGCTCGTTACATCGTGGCTAATCCGCTGCGGTCAGGGCTCGTGACGCAACTCAGTCTTTATCCGTTTTGGGATGCAGTTTGGCTTTGATGCGGGGAATCGCGGTGGAACCGCTCCTACAGATTCGCAATCCGCTTTGGTACACGCTGCAAAGGCTCTACTTTTGATGCGGGGAATCGCGGTGGAACCGCTCCTACAGATTCGCAATCCGCTTTGGTACACGCTGCAAAGGCTCTACTTTTGATGCGGGGAATCGCGGTGGAACCGCTCCTACAGCGCAGCAACTCGCGCCTGCAAGCGCTGCACATCCATCCTAAGCCGCTGAATATCCGCCGCGAACTTCGCGACATCTTCGCGCTCTGCGACGAGTTTGGCTTCGTCGTGAACGTAGCGCTTGCTCGCTTCGGTGAGGCTCGTTCGTGCATTGTCACCTAGCGCTTTGAGCGCATTGAGGAAGCGCACCGCTTCGTTGGCGAATATTGGTCCAACGATTTTTTCTAGCTCCGCCTCGGCGGCAAGCGGCACGTTTTGAAACGCCTTGGCGACGTCTTGTAACAGCGCGGCTTGTCCAGAAATCTTGGCGGCTCGGAGCGCAGCGTCTTGGCCCTGCGCTAAGAGCGGCAGCGCACCGAGCGGGAATTCAACGGCGACCGTCGCAGCGCTTTTCGCGGCGTCCGTTTCGCCATTTTCAAAGGCACCATCCGCAGTGATTTTGAGCGCGGTGGAGAAAGGGGTCATCTTCACTTGTAGCGTCTCGCCGACGTGTGTGGCGAGCAGCTTTCGTGCGGCGTCATCGTGCGATAGCAAACGGGAGAGGGCGCGGGCGATGAGTGAAGAGGGGAGCATGCTTGTATTTTCGCAAATCCGTAGGCGAATAAAAAAGGCCGACGCAAGGTCGGCCATTTCGGTGCGCTTCGCGCTTAGTCTTGCTGAATGCCTGCGAGCAACCAGCCTTTGCTGCCGTCGACGGGTTTGACGAGATTCCACGTTTCGGTGAATGGCGAGGCGAGCATCATGCCGTCTTCGCTCATTTTTCCGGTGAACTTCACGCTCGCCCAGTAGTTGCCGCG
>JAAFHR010000277.1 GCA_013298455.1 Betaproteobacteria bacterium
AGAAAACAAACGCCGAGAGCTGCCCCGCCGTCATGCTTCGGGCGAGCACATCACGACCGCCGATCCACAAAATGAGCGAGATGCCTGTGAACGCGGTCACGATCACAATCGATGTCAACAGCGCGCTGTTTCGTTCGCGCTCGGCGGCATTGGCAAAGAGCGCGTTGATGCGCTCCATGAATCGCGTGTTTTCGAAATCCTCTCGGGCGTAGGCTTGCACCGTGCGAACAGCGTGAATTGTTTCGTCGCCCCGAGCCAGCGCATCGGCCAGGCGATCTTGCGAGAGTTTGGCGAGGCGCTGCACCCGTCGACCCAAAAGCACGACTGGCGCAATGATGAGCGGCGTACCAACGAGCACCAGTGCCAAGAGCTTGAGCGACGTGATCGCGAGCATTACCAAGGCGCCGAGCATCATCACCAAGTTTCGCAGCGCCCATGAAAATGCCGACGACACCACGCCCTCTAACACCTGCGTATCGTTTGACAATCGGGAGAGCACATCGCCCACGCGTTCACGCTCAAAAAACGCGGGAGAGAGCGTCAACAAATGGTGATAAATCTTTTGTCGAATGTCGTTGACCACACGGTTATTCACCCATGCGATATTGGAGAAACGAATGTAGACGCCGATGCCCTGCGCGATGGCCAGCGCCACCATCACAAGCAAAATCAGATCGAGCTTCGATGCATCTTGCGCCGCGAAACCTTGATCGATCACGCGCTTGAGCCCTTCGCCAATCGCAAGCACCGCGCCCGCTGCAAGCGCCAGCCCAAACATCGCGATGGCGATACGGCGCCAGTAAGGCCGCACAAACGGCCACATAAACGAGAGCACTGCAAAACGTTGATTCATTGACTGAAGATGTGGGCGAAACGAACAAAGGAAAGGGGGCGGCTCCGCACTCTTTTTCGAGCGATTACCGAGACTCGACCTTGCAGAAATGAATGCGACCATTCGCTGTTTCTAGAAATAGCTTTATCGTTTAAAGTCTTTATTTAATTGGTCTAAAGCATTTTTTACGAGCTATTCGACTATGCATAAAAAAAGCACAAATCCCATAACTCAAATCGGTTTCACGGAAACAGCTAGAACTTGATTTTGTGCGCCGCGCTTCCACTAGAATCGAGGCATGAATAAGCTCGTTGATATTGTCGAATACATGCACTTGGTGGGGCGCAGTGCTCGTGCGGCGTCACGCTCCATCGCTCGTGCTTCGACCGCACAAAAAAACGCAGCGCTGATTGAAATTGCCGACACCATCATCAAGCGCGAAGCCCATATTCTCGGGGAAAACGCCGCTGACGTTCGCGATGCCAAAAAAGCCGATCTCGCCGCGCCGCTGGTGGATCGGCTCACGCTCACTGCCAAGTCGGTACAAGCGATGGCCGATGGTCTGCGCCAAATCGCGGCGCTGCCTGATCCGGTGGGCGAAGTGACTGATTTGCGACCTCGGCCCAGCGGTATTCAGGTCGGAAAAATGCGCGTGCCGCTGGGTGTGATCGGCATCATCTATGAGTCTCGCCCGAATGTGACCGTTGATGCAGCGGGGCTGTGTTTAAAGAGCGGCAACGCGGTGATCTTGCGGGGCGGCTCCGAGGCGGCGCGTTCCAACTTGGCGCTGGCTTCGTGCATCAATGCCGGTCTCAAAGCCGCAAAGCTCAATGAGAGCGCCGTGCAAGTCCTCGAGACCACGGATCGCGCAGCAGTCGGTCAAATGATCACCCTGCCGGAATACATTGATGTGATCATTCCGCGCGGTGGCAAAGGTTTGATTGAGCGGATCGCCGCTGATTCCAAGGTGCCCGTGATCAAGCATCTCGATGGCAATTGCCACATCTACATCGACGAAAAAGCCGATGCGGAAAAAGCGGTGCGCGTGTGTGACAACGCCAAAACACGTCGCTACGGCGTGTGCGGCGCGATGGAATCGCTATTGGTGCACGAAGCCAGAATGCATGATGTGCTCCCACGCATCGCCAAAATTTTCGCTGACAAAGGCGTTGAAATGCGCGGCTGCGAACGCACTCGCGATGTGCTCGCCGCGTTTGACGTGAAGCCCGCAACGCTCGAAGATTGGTCGACCGAATACCTCGCGCCCATCGTCTCGATCAAGATCGTCGTCGACATGAATGAGGCTATCGACCACATCGAGCAATACGGATCGCATCACACTGACGCCATCATCACCGAGCACTACACGAGCGCCCAACGTTTCATCCGCGAAGTCGATAGCGCCAGCGTGATGATCAATGCCAGCACCCAATTCGCCGACGGCTACGAGTACGGCCTAGGCGCCGAAATCGGCATCAGTACCGACAAAATCCACGCCCGAGGCCCCGTCGGTCTCGAAGGGCTTACTTCGCAGAAGTGGGTGGTTTTGGGAGATGGAAGCGTACGGGGGTAGCACTCCGTTTAGCCTCACGCGCGCCGCGTTTGAGAGCATTGTTCCATGTCGCAGAGTTATTTTTAGGTATCGTTGAACACTTCATTTCAGATGCAAGAAAAGATCGTCGCTCCCGCTTCTCGAAACGACGTTTGCCCTTGTGGGAGCGGCAAGCGTTACAAGCACTGTCACGGGCAGTCCTCCCCCGCTAAGCCCGTTGCTACCCAGGGAGTTGATGCGCTTTCCGTAATGTATCGAGCGTTGACCGCCCAGCAAGCGGGTCGCCTCAGGGAAGCGCGCGAGCTATACGATGAAGCGCTTGCGATCGACCCGAATCAGGCCGATGCGTTGCACATGCGCGGCGTCGTGTCGTTATCGGAAGGTGATCCGGAAAGTGCGATTACCTTTATTGAAGCGGCGATTTCCAAGGGGCTCGACAATGGAGACGTTCGTTACAACTTGTCGCTCGCACTGGAAGCGGTTCGAGCCCGAATCGGTGCGAACGCACTGATCGACAGTGCCGCGACGGAGCATAAGAGCACAGACAGGTTTATCTCGCCGCAAGAAGTGCAACTACTCGCGTATTTTCTCCCGCAATTCCACGAGATTCCTGAAAACAATCTTTGGTGGGGAGAGGGTTTCACGGAGTGGACGAACGTGCGTCGCGCGACTGCCAATTTCGACGGCCACGATCAGCCGCGGATTCCCGGTGAACTAGGGTATTACAACCTACTCGATCCAAATGTGCGCGAGCGGCAAGCCGCACTCGCCAAGCAATTCGGAATTACGGGCTTTTGTTATTACCACTATTGGTTCAAGGGAAGGCGCTTGCTGGAGGCTCCTTTGGAACAAGTGCTGAAATCTGGAAAGCCAGACTTCCCGTTTTGCGTGTTTTGGGCGAACGAGAATTGGAGCAAACGGTGGGACGGTGGCAACAACGAAATGCTGATTGAACAGACCCATGATGATGCCGACGATTTGGCGTTCATAGAACATTTGTTGCCCTACTTTGCAGATCATCGCTACATCCGGATCGACGGACGACCGCTGCTGATGATTTATCGGATTGAGCAGTTCGCAAACGCACGTAGAACCATCGCGAAATGGGCCGAGGTGTGCCGAGCTCACGGAGAGGTGCCCCCTTACGTGGTTAAGGCTGATACGCGAGTGAGCCCGGCCCCACACATTTTTGGCGCGGATGCTTCGGTTGAGTTCCCACCTCATCGTTTAGCAGCCTCGTCGCTGCTCGCACGCAACGTGCAAGGCGTGCGAGAGGACTACAAGGGCGTATTGATCGATTACCCCGCCGCCGCTGCCTATTTGGCGACCGCCCCGGAGCCGGTCCACACCCATTTTCGAACAACGATGCCCGGTTGGGACAACAGTGCGCGTAAGCAATTGGACGGGTCAATCTTCGTGCGCAGTAGCCCGTCGCTTTTTACCGCGTGGTTGCGCGACACCATGGTTCGTGCCGAGACAATGCTGCCGCCCGGGCGACGACTGGTGTTCGTCAACGCATGGAACGAGTGGGCCGAGGGGGCGTACCTAGAGCCCGATCAGACCCATGGGCGGGCAATGCTTGAAGCGGCATTGGCAGCGCGTTATGTTCCTGCAGATTTCCAACGCGTTAGCGAACGACTGAAGGCGGAGGTCACTCGACTGGCTTCGCTGCCACCAACCACTGCCCCGCGAAGAGCTCGTTGAATCCGTCAATAGCGTCGTGTTTGATGGTGAAGTTTTTGGTCTCCACATGCTGCCAAGAACGGCTGATCACGGAGGGCATCATCGATTCTGGATATTCGATAGGCATCACGTCCATCACACGGTAACCGCAGTCGGCGAACATAGATTTGATGTTGTTCAAGGTGAAGAATCGGATATGTGTCACGTCAAACAGGCCGTGGGGCGCGTATGCAAATGAGCCCGAGGCGATTTGATCCAAAAACGCAAGGCAGCGAGCATTCGGAATACTCGCCACAATCGTGGCATTGCGAGAGAGGGCTGGGTGGAGGTTTTGCAGCGCTCGCCACGGGTGGTACATGTGCTCCAACACATCCAACAACAACACCAAATCGATGCTGCCTGCCGTAACAAAACTTTCCGGAAGGGGCGAGAGTTGCAAATCGTGGTCGGTTACTGACTTAAGCCGCTTGCGCGCTTTGTCGGCGGCGTCCGTCTGTACTTCGATGCCGTACAAGTCGATATCTGCAAAGCGCTCCTTCAGCATCATCGACGTGATGCCGGTACCGCAGCCTATATCAAGCGAGCGCGTTGCATGCTCGGGCAACAACGGCAAAATTTCCGTACGCGGCTTCTCGTGGTATTCCTCGCTAAACTGTAGCTGCGCGCCCGACAAAAGTCGCCAAGGTGATTCTGTTTCCATATCTCTGAAGCAAATATGACTCTAAAAAACGCATTATCTTCTACGGCGTTACTCAGCGCGTGTTGGTGTATCGGGTTTCTACCGCAGGCTCATGCACAGCTCCCTG
>JAAFHR010000278.1 GCA_013298455.1 Betaproteobacteria bacterium
CCGACGAACTGGCCCATGCGCTCACCATGGCCGGTCTTGAGGTGGAAGACGTCGCGCCTGCTGCACCGCCGTTTACTGGCATCGTCGTCGGTGAAATCATCACCCGTGAAAAACATCCCAACGCGGATCGCTTAAGCGTGTGTACGGTGAACGTCGGCTCGCACGCCGCCGCGCCGCTGCAGATCGTTTGCGGCGCGCCAAACGCTCGCGTTGGCATCAAGATTCCTTGCGCGTTGGTGGGCGCTGCATTGCCACCCGGCGCTGACGGCAAACCGTTCATCATCAAACGCGCCAAGATGCGTGATGTCGAATCCAACGGCATGCTTTGTAGCGCCCGCGAGCTGGGAATTTCAGACGCCGCAGACGGCTTGCTTGAGCTCGCCGCCGACGCGCCCGTCGGCGAAGACATTCGCGAATACCTGAAACTCAACGACAGCCGATTCGAGATCAAACTCACGCCGAACAAAGCCGATTGTCTGAGCGTGTACGGCGTCGCACGCGAAGTCCATGCCATCACCGGTGCACCGCTTGCGCCCGAGGCAACGGGTCTGGTGAACGTCACCTTGAACGACGTGTTGCCAGTCAAAGTACTTGCCCCCGATTTGTGTGGCCGGTTTGCCGGGCGAATCATTCGTGGCGTAAACGCGAAAGCGCCAACGCCTGCGTGGATGCGCCAACGCCTTGAGAAATCTGGCCAACGCTCGATCACTGCGCTCGTCGATATTTCGAATTACGTAATGCTCGAAGTCGGTCGTCCGACGCACGTGTTCGACTTGGATAAAGTGCATGGCGGTCTTGAAGTTCGGTGGGGAAAAAAGGGCGAAACGCTCAAACTTCTGAATGGCAGCACGGTCGAGCTCGATGAGAACGTGGGCGTCATCGCCGATGAAAAAACTGTTGAATCACTCGCTGGCATCATGGGCGGCGACAGCACCGCCGTGTCGCTCGACACGCAAAACGTTTACGTTGAAGCCGCGTTTTGGCATCCGCTCTCTATTCAAGGTCGCTCACGTCGGTTCAATTTTTCGACCGACGCAGGCCATCGTTTCGAGCGCGGCGTGGACTGGCAAACGATTCCCGCGCACCTTGATCGTATCAGCGCGTTGATTCTTGAAATTTGCGGCGGACAGGCCGGTCCTATTGATGATCAAACGATCAACGTTCCCGAGCGCAAACCGGTCACCATGCGCATCGCCCGTGCTCAAAAAGTGATCGGCGTGAACATCGCCGCCGACGATATGGCCGCGATCTTTACGCGTTTGGGGCTCGCACACACGCGCACGCCACAAACCTTCACCGTGACGCCGCCGAGCTACCGTTTTGACATTGAAATCGAAGAGGACTTAATCGAAGAAATCGCGCGCATTTATGGCTTCGACAACATCCCCGCACTGCCACCGATGGCGCGCGCCGCGATGCGCTCTAAACCCGAAGCCACGAATTCGTTGCACGAGCTGCGCGCACGGATTGCGGCGGCCGATTACTGCGAGGTCATCAACTACAGCTTCGTGGATGAAACGTGGGAACGCGATGTCGTTGGTAACGCTAATCCCATCAAGCTTTTGAATCCCATCGCGAGCCAAATGGCCGTGATGCGCTCATCGCTCATTCCGGGATTGCTGGCCAACGTTCGTCACAACGCAGCGCACAAAGCCGATGTCGTGCGTGTGTTTGAGCTCGGAAAAGTGTTTGCTCGCGACGCCAACGCGCAAGACGGCGAATTGAGCGTGCAGGGCGTGGCGCAGCCGCTCAAGCTCGCCGGTTTGGCGTGGGGCGGCGCACAGCCCGAACAATGGGGGGCTACCAAGCGCGCCGTTGATTTTTTTGACGTGAAATCTGACATTGCAGCGGTGCTGCCAAAAGATGCCCATTTCGTGGCGGCCACGCACCCGCTGCTGCATCCCGGACGCTGCGCCAAGGTGATGAGTCATGGCGTGGAGATCGGATGGCTGGGCGAGTTGCACCCGAAGCATTTGAGCGCGTTCGAACTCACTCAAGCCCCGGTCGTTTTCGAGCTCGACGTTGCTGCACTCTCGACCCGCCCTTTGCCCGACTTCAAGATGGTTGCCAAGACGCCCACCGTGCGCCGAGATTTGGCGTTAGTCGTTGAAAATTCAGTGAATTCTGACGCGTTGGTCAGAACCCTACGCGGTGTGGCGCCCGCGTCGGCGCTAGAGATTGCGGTTTTCGACGTCTACCGAGGTGCGGGGCTGCCAGACGGTCAAAAAAGCGTTGCAATTCGCGTACTTATGCAAGATACTGAACGTACTTTGACAGAAACTGAGATCGAGCAAGCGTGTCAAACGATGCTTGCCGCGGCCAGTGCATCACACGGGGCAACGCTTCGAAGCTAGGCCGTGGGTGGTCAACTTAGCCAACTGAAGCGAGTGAATTCAAGGCTCGCCGCGGTGGTGTCGGCAAAAAAGCAATTAAGACTGGACAATGACGGATTCGGTAACCAAGGCGGAGCTCGCCGACGTACTCTTTGAACGACTCGGGCTGAATAAGCGCGAAGCGAAGGATATGGTCGACTACTTCTTTGAAGAGGTGCGTGAGGCGTTAGAGCGCGGCGATGACGTCAAGCTCTCGGGCTTTGGTATGTTCAATTTGCGCACCAAATCACCGCGCCCTGGCCGCAATCCAAAAACCGGCGAAGAGATCCCGATCACCGCCCGCCGAGTGGTTACGTTTCATGCCAGCAGCAAACTTAAAGCGCAGGTAGACGCCGCGTATGCCGACCGAGAGCACTCCGCTACCTGAGCTGCCGCCGATTCCGGCGAAACGCTATTTCACCATCGGTGAGGTGAGCGAACTGTGCTTGGTCAAGCCACACGTTTTGCGCTATTGGGAACAAGAATTCAGCCAGCTGAGACCGGTCAAGCGGCGCGGCAATCGGCGTTACTACCAGCATCACGAAGTGCTATTGGTTCGCCGCATTCGAGAGCTTTTGTACGGTGAAGGCTTCACCATCATCGGCGCGCGTGGCCGCTTAGACGAACAAGCCACTGGCGGCGCAGCAACCACCGCCAAACGACGCGGACAAGCCAGCGCCACGGCGCCTGCAGCGCCAGAAGCAGGTTCGGTCTCTGCGGCTGACACCGTGTCGCTCAAAAAAGCGCTGCTCGACATCGCCGCGCTACTGGGACCGACTCCGAAATCGTAGCTTTTCCAAAGCGACGCTGAAATGGGGCGCTTCGCAGAGAGGTTTATCCTGAGCTTGTCGAAGGGCGGGAATGACGAATTGGGCAGGGATCGCGCCGATTTGGAAGACGTGCAGAGATCTCTTGGCCGCGTCGCATCATTAGCTTTTTCAAGCGACGCATTTTGAATATTGGAGATACGCGAGGATTTACCGATTTTCAGGATTAATCGAAAAATCTCTGAAGCCCAATAGCAATAAGGCTTTCCATCGAAAAGGTGTATGCCGAGCGCATCGGCTAGAGCCCTCTGGCGCGATGGACGCGATCTGAATCCCTGCCGCGCTGCTAGAATGGGAGCTTCGGTGTGTGGCGCAGCCTGGTAGCGCACTTGCATGGGGTGCAAGGGGTCGTAGGTTCGAATCCTATCACACCGACCACATTTCAAAAGGGTTAGATGGATAGTATCCACTAACCCTTTTTGTTTGCTAAGCGATCCACGTCGCTACGCCGACGTGCGTCCCGCAACGCGACGCCGCGCCACCAGACCGACCATCGAAATCACTAAAACGACCAGACCGCTCAACGGCAGGGTTGGAATAGGTGCCGCTGGCAACGTATTCGCTGCGGCTACCGGGTCGACAATCCGCCCGTTCAGGCTTCGATCATTGTCGCCAACGCCGCCGTCGGTGACGGTGAACGTAGCGGTGTTGCCCACAATCGTCGTGCCGGGCATGACAAACCAACTCGGCTCGGTAGCTGAAGGCGTTGCGTAGCCCCATTTCCACACGCTGGTGAAGGGCTGCGGCCAGGTGATGCTCACTCTAACGCTGCCACCGGGGCAGGTGGTGAGATCAAATTCGTAGACGCCCATCGGCAGCGACGCGTTGGGTGGTGACGAGCTCGGTGCGGGTGTAGTGAGCGTTACCGCGTTGGCGGCGACGAACCGCTGCGTGTTGACGGCTACCGAGCATCCATTTTGTGCGGCGAACACGATGTTGGCTGTGCCGCTCACGCCGGCGACGCTTTGATTGGTCAGCGTTACGGTCGCGCTGTCGTCGTCGGTTATCGTGCCCAATGCGACATCGCTGCGCATAGGGGTTGTCGCAAACTCGATGCCACCCGTTGGGTTGGTGAGGGTCACGGTAAACGTCTCCGAGGCCTCGACGAGCTGGTCTTGTGTCGTTGCGACGCTAAAGGTTTTGCTGAGTTCACCAGCTGCGAACGTGAGCAGACCGCTTGCCGGGGTGAAATCGGTTGCGCTCGCTGTGTTGCCGGTCGCGATACTGGTTGCGAAGTTCACCGTTGCGCTTCTTGGCAATGCACGGCTGAGGGATACGGTAAAGACCACGTTGCCGCCTTCGCGCGCAGACGCGGCGGCGATCGTGGCAATGGCGGTGTCCGGGACAAGCGTAAGGCCCAGCAGCACAGGGTCGTGATCAGACGACCGAAACGGCGTGTTGGGGTTAAAGTAGTCCGGTGTTGCGCAGCTCACGGTGCAACCCAGCGGGCTCTTGAACTCGAGGTTGTAATCGAGAATCACCGGCTCATCGGCGTTGATGTGCCAGACCTCGGCGCCCGTGAGTTGTGGCACCAAGCTCGCCGTGCCCAACGCGTGATCGAGCGAACCGGATTGACCGTTAAACACATACGAGTGCGACGCGTTGTCGAGCAGCGTTAGACCGCCCGCGCGCAAAATGTCCATCGGATCTTCCT
>JAAFHR010000279.1 GCA_013298455.1 Betaproteobacteria bacterium
CTCAACCGTCACCGGTACCGTTAAAAACATTACCGACTACGGCGCGTTCGTGGATCTGGGCGGTATCGATGGTTTGTTGCACATCACCGATCTCGCATGGCGTCGCGTTAAGCATCCGTCCGAAGTCATCACTGTTGGTCAAGAAGTTACGGCCAAAGTGCTCAAGTTCGATCAAGAGAAAAACCGTGTTTCGCTCGGCCTCAAGCAATTGGGCGACGATCCGTGGGTCGGTTTGGCACGTCGTTACCCAACCGGCACGCGTCTGTTCGGTAAAGTCACCAACATCACCGATTACGGCGCATTCGTTGAAATCGATGCCGGTATCGAAGGCCTCGTGCACGTCAGCGAAATGGACTGGACGAACAAGAACGTCAGCCCATCCAAAGTAGTTTCGCTCGGCGACGAAGTTGAAGTCATGATCCTTGAGATCGACGAAGACCGTCGTCGTATTTCGCTCGGCATCAAACAGTGCCAAGCCAATCCATGGGACGACTTTGCTGCCAACTACAAAAAAGGCGACAAGGTTTCCGGCGCGATCAAATCGATCACCGATTTCGGCGTGTTCATTGGTCTGCCAGGTGGCATCGACGGCCTCATTCACCTCTCCGATCTGTCGTGGACCGTACCCGGCGAAACCGCTGTGCGCGACTACAAAAAGGGTCAAGAGCTGGAAGCCGCAGTGCTCGGCATTGACGTTGAGCGCGAGCGTATTTCGCTCGGTATCAAGCAACTCGATGGCGATCCGTTCAACAACTACACGGCCATGAATGACAAAGGCGCGATCGTGACCGGTACGGTCAAATCCGCTGAAGCCAAAGGTGCAGTGATTCAGTTGGCTGATGACGTTGAAGGCTACCTGCGTGTTTCTGAAGTGGCGCGTGAGCGTGTTGAAGACATCCGCAGCCACGTCAAAGAAGGTGACACGGTCGAAGTGATGATCATCAACGTGGACCGGAAGACCCGCAACATCAGCCTGTCGATCAAAGCGAAAGACTCAGCGGAAGAGACCGAAGCGATTCGTGCTCACGCCAAAGATGAAACCGCTGCGAGCTCCGGTTTGGCCGGTTTGGGCGCGCTGCTCAAATCG
Organism: Betaproteobacteria bacterium; assembly: GCA_013298455.1. GTDB lineage: Bacteria > Pseudomonadota > Gammaproteobacteria > Burkholderiales > Casimicrobiaceae > Casimicrobium. The sequence continues at coordinate 1,088 of JAAFHR010000279.1, forward strand.
AAACAAGACGGTAGCAACTAGTCGACTGACGCGAAAAAGCGCAGCGGCTCGGCAACGAGTCGCCGCGCTTAGAAGCAGAGATACTGAGTAAGAAGAGGGAAGCGGGAGAGAGCAATGACGCGTTCGAGTTTGATAGCCCGATTGGCGGAGCGCTTTCCCCACCTCATGGCGCGCGACACGGAAATTGCCGTGCGCCTGATCCTAGAGGGCATCGGCGACGCACTCGCCGAGGGCTCTCGGGTCGAAGTCCGCGGATTTGGCAGCTTCGCGCTGTCACACCGCCCACCGCGTATCGGTCGCAATCCCAAATCGGGCGAGCAGGTCACCGTACCGGCCAAACACGTTCCCCATTTCAAAGCCGGCAAAGAGCTCCGCGAACGCGTTGATGCCAACGCGGCGCTTGATGCTTCGTCGGTCAAGGCTCCGACCGCTGCCAAGGCTACGGCCTAGTCCAACGCTGCTCCGCGAGCCGACAACGCTCCTCGCAAAGCTTTTCAATTCGAAACAAAACACGCTTCCTTTCCGTTCGGGCTGAGCCTGTCGAAGCCTAGGTCGTTCACCACCAACCCTTCGACAAGCTCAGGGCGACCGGTGGAGAGGAGATGGTTCGCGATGAAAGGTTAGTTCGCCCCCAGTCCGCCACCCTGCCAAGTTACATAATCTAACCCTAGCTATTCACTTCGCGGCGCTTACGCCCGACCCCATTCATGGAATTTGAAGCCTGGTGGCTGTTGCTTCCCATTGCATTTTTCGCACTCGGCTGGTTTGCCGCGCGGGTGGATATTCGCTACGTTTTGCGCGATGCCCGAGCCCTGCCCAGCGCGTATTTTCGTGGCCTGAATTACCTGCTTCGGCAGGAAAATGACAAAGCCGTTGAGAGCTTTGTTGACGTCTCAAAACGCGATCCGCACGCACTAGATTTGCAGCTTGCGCTCGGAAGCTTATTTCGTCGACAAGGCCGCGTAACAGACGCCACGGCAATTCATCAATCGCTCGTTGACCGGCATGATTTGCCGAAGGACAAGCGCGAGCTAGCGCTCTTCGAATTAGCGCAGGATTTTCATGCTTCCGGCATGTTTGATCGCGCTGAAACGCTCTATGCGCAGCTCAAAGGAACGTCGTATGAAGCCGAGGCCACGACCAAGCTTGCGTCTGTGTTGGAGCAAGAAAAAGAGTGGACAAAAGTGATCGCAGCGCGAGAGCAAATCGCCACGCTCAATTCACTGCCGCAAGGGCGCTTGATCGCGCAGTGTCACTGCGAAATTGCCGACGTGGCGCTCGCCAAAAACGATCTCGTTGCGGTGCGCGCAAGCCTTGCCAGCGCCGAATCACACAACCGAAATTGCGGCCGCGCCAAACTTTTGGCGTTTCGCGCGGCGCTGCGTGGCAACGAACCCATCGAGGCAACGACCGCGCTGCAAGAGTTGGCGCGCGTGCAGCCCGAACTCGTCGCGTTGGTGAGTGACGAAATCGTTGGCTTTTACGGTGCAGACAAGGCAGACGTCGCCATTGAACAACTGGCCTCTGCGCAACGCGCCGCACCGAGCAGCATCGGCCTATCGAAACTTATCGATGCATCGGTCAAGATTGAAGGTCGCGAAAAAGCGCTGCGCCGCTTGCGCGCCGAATTGCAGCGTAATCCATCGGCCCGTGAAACAGCTCGCTTGCTGGATTTGGAGAGCGAAGATGCCTCAAACGGCGGCGCAACCACGATGAAAGAAGTCGCCGAACTACTCCGCCGCGCCACTGAAAAAACGCCCGGCTATCACTGCGGCCACTGCGGATTTCACGCGCCACGTTACTACTGGAAATGCCCTGGGTGCAACGAATGGGAGAGTTTTCGGGCGACGCCGTTAGGTTAACAACTATTTCTTTCAACGCCAATATCAATATGGGCAACAGCAGATTTTGAGCAGTATTTGAAATCGGAGTCGGTGGTGCTGTAGCCTCTTATTTCACTCGCTTTTCGATGTAAAGTTGAATCTTGTAGCTGTTGGCGTGCGGTGCCAATAAATACTGTGATAAAAAACAGTTATTCTGTTTGTTTCGCTTTGACGTGGCCAAAACCAAAACTCAGTATGTGTGCCGCGATTGCGGGGCGATGTCGCCAAAATGGCAAGGCCAATGCCCGAGCTGCCAGGCTTGGAACACGCTAGAAGAGGCGGTGGTAAACGCACCCAGCTCGGCGCTCAAAGCCCGCAGCACGGTCACCGCAGCGTCGCGAGTGGTGCGATTGTCTGAAGTCACACTCGAAGACACTGCGCGCTGGCCGACAGGCTCCACCGAGCTGGATCGCACGCTTGGCGGCGGCTTGGTGCCCGGCGGCGTCATCCTGATCGGCGGCGATCCCGGCATCGGTAAATCCACGTTAACGCTGCAAGTAATCGACGCCATCGCGCAAACGCGACGCGCACTCTACGTCACGGGCGAAGAATCTGCCGCTCAAGTGGCGAGCCGAGCGCGCCGTTTGGCGCTCGACTTGGATCGCATCGAAGTCCTGCCCGAAACGGGCTTGGAAGCCATCTTCACCCACATCGGTAGCGCTCGGCCAGACGTCGTCGTGATCGACTCCATTCAAACCCTCTATAGCGAGGCGTTCAATTCCGCGCCCGGATCAGTCGTTCAGGTGCGGGAATGCGCTGCAGAGCTGGTTCGATACGCCAAAAGCAACGGCGTGGCCATCATCATCGTCGGCCACGTGACCAAAGAAGGCTCCATCGCTGGCCCACGTGTGTTGGAGCATTTGGTTGACACCGTGATTTACTTCGAAGGCGAAGCGGGCTCCAACATCCGCATTATCCGCGCGCTGAAAAACCGCTTCGGCGCCGCCAACGAGATTGGCGTGTTCAGCATGACCGAGGATGGTTTACGCGGCGTTAGCAATCCATCATCGCTCTTTCTGGCACGCGGTCAACAGCAGTCGCCCGGGAACGTCGTGTTTCCAGCGATCGAAGGTTCGCGTCCGCTCTTGGTACAAGTCCAGGCGTTGGTCGATCGTACGGCAGGTAATCCGCGCCGGGTTTGTACAGGCTTTGACGCACAACGTCTGGCGATGCTGTTGGCAGTGATGAATCGCCACCTAGGTTCGCAACTCGGCGGGTTTGACGTCTTCATCAACGTAGTCGGCGGGATTAAGATCAACGAGCCAGCGGCTGATTTACCGATCATCGCAGCGATTTGGTCGTCGTTAACCGGCAAGATTGTGGATTCGGGTATCTGCGTGTTCGGTGAAGTCGGCTTAGGCGGTGAGGTTCGGCCCGTGGTTGGCGGCGCACTCAGAATCGCCGAAAGTCAGAAGCTTGGATTCAACCGTATCGTCGGTTCAGCGGTTGGTAAACGGGCGCTCAATTCCGACATGCGCATTGATTCCATCGAACGAGTCGATGCGGCTATTGAGCTGCTGAGACAGTAGTTTTCTCTGGCGCGGATTTGGTTTCGTTAGTCTTTGGTCCTTGGGGCGTTGGCTCTACGGTGGTGGTACGCGGTTCACGCGATAAAACAACTCGTTCGATTATGCCCGAGAATTTATATTATGTTAAATAATGAAAATTGGATAGTTCCCAAACGAAAGCATCAACTGACATAATCCGCATTTATTCCTATCGCTCTCAAACGCTTGACGGAACACACCCATCAGCCCGCAGCGAATCCGCCTGATGCTAACAGTCGGCTCAATCGCGTCATCGGGGCAATCTCAATTGGCGACTACGACAAAGCGGTCGCCAGTCTTTCGCACCCCGCGTGGGAGCGACTTGAGTCGATCTA
>JAAFHR010000028.1 GCA_013298455.1 Betaproteobacteria bacterium
AGTAAAGCCAAATATTTCAAAGTAAAGACTTTACTCACAAACCCCCGTGAGGTGCTGAAGCACCCGCCAGAAACCCGTCGCAGGACTAAAATAGCCTCTACGGTCTTTCCGAGGTTCGCATTCGTTTGCGGCCCACCAAAGCCCGAGGCGCGCACCGACCGGTGAACCCGCGCAAAGTGACAACCTCTGGAGCAGTTCTCTTGATTGATTTTCTCGTTTCGTTGGCCGCTGGCGCTGTTGATTTGCCGTGGTGGGGATACATCCTTGCCGTGCTCGCGCTCTGCCATGTGACCATCGCCTCAGTCACCATTTTTTTGCATCGTGCGCAAGCGCATCGCGGCGTGGATTTGCATCCCATCGTTTCGCATTTTTTCCGAGCTTGGCTGTGGCTCTCTACGGGCATGGTCACCAAAGAGTGGGTCGCCATTCACCGTAAGCATCACGCCAAATGCGACACCGCTGAAGACCCACACAGCCCCGTGCATTACGGCCATTTCGGCGTGCTTCGTTTCGGTGTGGACATGTACCGCAAAGAAGCCAAAAACCTCGACACGCTCGAGCGCTACGGCCACGGCACGCCCGACGATTGGATCGAGCGCAACCTCTACACCAAGTATTCATGGCAGGGCATGGCGCTCTCGCTCTTCATCTTTTTGGGCGTGTTTGGCATCATCGGCCTATCGATGTGGTGTATCCAGCTGATCTGGATTCCGATCACCGCAGCGGGCATCATCAACGGAACCGGCCATCATCTGGGCTACCGCAACCATCACACCGAAGACGCATCGACCAACATCGTCCCGATCGGCATTTTGATTGGCGGCGAAGAGCTTCATAACAACCATCACGCTTACGGCGCATCGGCCAAGTTTTCCGTACGTTGGTATGAATTCGATATTGGTTGGATGTATATCCAAATTCTTTCGGCGCTGGGTTTGGCGTCGGTTCGGAAAGTCGCGCCAGCCTTGAAGCTGCGCCCGACCGAAGGCGAAACGCACGACACGTTGGAAGCCATCATCACGCACCGCTACCGTGTGATGCAGGATTACGCCAAGGTCGTCAAACTCACCGCCCGTGCTGAGTTTGCCAATCTCAAAGCGCGCGCCGAACGCGGTGAAATTCATCTGCCAGATTTGCGCCAAACGCTCGCCGATTTCAGAGCGGATGCCAGCACGTTGGCCGACGCGCAACGTGCTCGCCTGGCCACCCTCTTCGCGCACAGCGAAGCGCTGAAAAAGCTGTATCAGATGCGCCAAGAGCTGACGGCGATTTGGGCACGCTCGACGGAATCGAAAGAGCAATTGGTGACCCGTTGGAAACAATGGCGCAGCAATGCAGAAAGCTCCAACATCGCACCGCTACAAGCGTTTTCGATGCGACTGGCGCGATTTGCTTGATTCGCTTGATTGATTAAAGCTTCCGAAAAGCCCGCAATTGCGGGCTTTTTTGTTTTTGAGTTCAACAAGCGCCAGCGAAGCAACCCTTAATCCTCGGGCTCGTCGGCGTATGGAAGCAGCGCGTGCGTCGTCAATCGCCCCAGTGACAACAGCGTAACAAAGCCGCATTGACACAAAAAATGACAATGGCATACTTTGTCGAATCGGAACTTCGCTACCCACCACAGCACGTGCACGGTGCGACGAAATCGAGCACTCAATCGGGAGCATTGACTTGAGAACACGATTTGCGTGGTGGGCCGCAGCGCTCACGTTGGCATCGACCCTGTCCGTTACGGCGAGCTTTGCAGTGTGCCCGTTTCCAACGTCGCCCAATCCCGTTAACGCGGCGGGGACGCGAGAGGCATTAGCGAGCATTCGCCTCGCACGAGAGATGGCCGCCGCGACGGCGGGAAACTCGATTGGCATGGCGAGCGTCACCCCCAACGAACTCGCCAATTTACTTCGAACCCGACCCGAGTTTGACTTGGATTGCAGCGGCGCGTTTTCAATCAACGATGCAACGCTGCTCGCCCGCTACTCGATGGGCTTTCGGGGAGACGCGCTGACCGCAGGGCTCGCCTTGACCGGTCGGCGTAACAGCGCCGCGCTGATCGAAGGGTTCATCGCGGCCGGCTGCCCTGTGCCCTCGCCCGTGGTGCTTACCAGCGACCCGCTGCGTCCGTTTGCGACCGATAGCTGCGCCAACGCCGCGCCACTGGTGAGCAATCGTTGGTCCGATGCGGCCACTTGGGGCGGCCAAGTGCCCGGTGCGGGCGCCAACGTGGTGATCCCGCTTGGAAAGACCGTGATGCTCGACGTGCCGACGGCGGCGCTCGGTTCACTGAAGATTGAAGGCCGGTTGATCGCAGAGCAGTCCAGAAGCGTTGGTATCACCGCAAATTACGTGCTGGTCACAGGCCCCGCCGCGCTGCTTGAAATCGGTTCGGCGACTGAACCGTTTCTCGGCAGCGCCACCATTACGCTCACCGGCAACACGACGGTCGGCAATCCGCTGGTGCCAGGGCTTGGCAACAAGGTGTTGGGGGTGATGGGCGGCACGCTCCGATTGCACGGTCGTCCGGCGGCAGTGAATTGGACGCAGCTCAACGGCGGCGACATTCCCGCTGGCACCGCGAACTTGGTGCTTGAGCACGCCAGCGGTTGGCGCGTGGGCGATCAGGTGGTGGTGGCGACCTCGGGTATGGACATGAATTCGTTCACGCTCTCAACGGTTCAAGCCGTCAACGGCAACCAAATCACACTCGCCACACCCACCGCGCATCCGCACTTTGGCGCAAAGAAGACGTTCTACGGCACCACGGTTGACGTTCGGGCCGAGGTCGGGCGGTTAACGCAGAACATCGTGGTTCAGGGCGATGATGGCTCAGTAGCGAGCCGCATCGGTGGCCACAGCATGTTTATGTCCGATGGATTCACAAGCGTTCAGCTCGCCAACGTTGAATACCGACGCATGGGCCAACTCAATCAGCTCGGCCGCTATCCCGTGCATTTTCATTTGATGAATGATCGCTGCACCGATTGCTACGTGCGGGATGTGTCGGTCAATGGCTCGGTGCAGCGCGGCATCGTGGTTCACGGCACGGAGAATGTCCGGGTGAGCGGCAATGTGTCGTTCAATACGCCGGGGCATAACTTCGTCATTGAAGACCCCGCCGCAAAGAACAATTTGATCGAACGAAATCTCGGGTTAGTAAACATTACGCCGTCTCCGGCATTGAACGAATTCACTTTGGTCCGCCAAAGCGACATGACCCCTGCCAATTTTTGGATCAACGGTGCACGGAATGTGATCCGCTTCAATCGCGCAGCTGGTGCGATTTCGTCAGGGTTCTTTTTTGATGGTGTCCGAGATGGACCAGCGAACTTCACCGACAACACCGCTCACGCCTCGATGAATCGTACAAACGACGTATTTCCGATGGGCTCAGGACTCACGCTTCTGATGTCACGAACCGGTATGCCGGGCGACCATTTTTCTCGCTTCACGACTTACCACAACGACAACGGTTTTTGGTCGGAAAACGCTGGCTACGCTAGCCGCTCCACCGATCCGCCCATCGTGAATTCGGATTTTCTTTACTACGATAATCGGTCAAATATTTTCGTGCGCGACGCTGATTCCCGCTCAATCAGCAACACGCCAACATTGATAGCCGGACCGCTCACACGGAGTAATGAGCTCTCAAGAAATCAGTATGGCGGCTATCAGGAAATCTATTCGCCAACACTAGTCAACTTCAGTGTGGGTTTTGGCGCAGCGGTCGATACCCACCCTACGATTTCTCGCTACATCATTGACGATGTCCGTAGATTGAATAGCAGCCTACCTGCTTTCCCTAGTGATCGAAGCCAAACGACTTACCTTGACTCATCGGTGTTTCCGGTCGGTACCTATTTCCCCGAGGCGGCCGTCGCTGCCACAAACCCGACCTGTGTGCTCACCGAAATGATCGCCCCCGACGGCACCGAGCGCCGTCGCTACCACCGCTGCACTGACCCGAGCGAGACCGCAGAGATTGAATTGCGGCAATTGGCAACACCTCGGACCAGACGGCATACGCTTCAAGATATTCGTCGGAGTGATGGCTTGGTGTTTCGCTCGATGGGCGACCGCGACCCGCAGCCCTTTATGTTCGTCGGTGGTATTTTGGGATACACCGCGATTCTTGGCACGTCTCTGACCTACTTCGTTGATACGCCCAGCACATCGGGCTACGCCCTCACGCTGCACGACAACCGAGACGATAGCCCACCCGGCGTGAACACGCCTACGTCGATGCTCGAGACAACGATACGCGTGAACGGTCCACCGTCTGGCGTCTTCCGCGAAGGCACGGGAGATGATCCGCCAACGTCAAGCAGCGCCGCCGCGCGACTCACGGCCGCAACGTTACGCGCCGACTTCATGGCCAGTCCACTGAGCAAATACTGGTACGACTCGGCGGCCGGAACGCTCACCGTGAATCTCAATCGAGTGTGGCTGTCCATTCGTCCGTGACGTCGCTCCAGCGATTGGCGACGAGCTTTGGGGGGCTTTTGCGTGCGGTATTGCCGCTGTTGCTGATCGCAGTCAGCGTTGTGCACTCGAACGTCGTTGCCGCGCAGGATTGCCCAAAGCTTCAGTCTGGCTCGACAACGGCAATCAACCAGGCCGCGCTCGATGCGTGGCTCGACTGCCTCAACACAGCAAAGGATCGCGTTGCCCGCCGAGCGCTGTGGCAACGCTTCGGCGCCCAAGCGCTTGCCGCTGACGCCGATGGCACGCTTCGAACGGGTGCGCATCTGAGCACTGTGGCTGAGCCCGGCGCACTTCGAGAGCAAACGCGCTGGCTCGCCGCCGACGGCGAGCTTGCAGTGCAATGGCTGGCGTTGAACCCCGTCGGAGCGCGAGCCGAACCGCTAGACGTCGTGTTGGTGTGGCTCACCGAGGATCGTACGCGACAACCTCGTATCGCCTATGTTGTGGCAGCCGCACGAGCCAACGTGACACAGAAAAAACAATCCACCGCGTTGGTTTTTTCGCCCATCGAAGGGCTGGGCGCGAGCGTGGTGTCGCGTGCTGATCGATTCAATGCGATTGGAATCGCGGAAACCCAAGTGGCGGGGCTCTGCGGCAGCAGCGGCATGCTCTCCGTATTTCGATTGTTAGCCGATGCCGAAATCGCGGTAAAGCATCCCACCCGAGCGGTGATTCGAGGCCGCTCAAGCGTAAACGCCACCGACGATTTCGCGTTGGAGCGCTGGCAATACGCCGTGTACGGGAGCGGCGTCTCCACCAACGGATTACTCGCGTTTTCGTTTGGCCGTTACATCAAAGCAAACGTCGCGTCCAAATCTCAAGACGACGCAGGATTCTTCGTTCGCGTGTGGGTCGCCGATTCAAGCTCAACGGATAGATCACTGCGTCTGGCGCTTGATTTCGCGAATTGAACGTCGCGAGCCTCGGCGCCAGCGATTTCCGTCAAATGATTACCGCACGACGCCCGGTTTCGTGATTACCACACGGTCGGTGTAACCTGTGTGTTCTTAAGCCAACGATTCACCATGACACTGATCGACTGCACCTTCGAAGCACACGCCCCCGCCATCCTCGAAATTTTCAACGATGCGATTTTGAATTCCACGGCGCTCTACGAATACAAGCCGCGCACGATGGACACCATGACCCACTGGTTCAGCGTGAAAACTGCGAATCAGTTTCCAGTGATCGGCGCGGTGGACGAGAGCGGCGCGTTGATGGGCTTCGCGAGCTACGGCACGTTTCGCGCGTTTCCGGCGAACAAATACAGCGTTGAGCATTCGGTCTACGTTCACGCTGCGCATCGCGGCAAAGGCGTGAGCGTCGTGTTGATGAAAGCATTGATCGAACGCGCTCGCGCGGCAAATTTGCACACACTGATCGGCGGCATCGACGCCGCCAACAGCACCAGCATCGCACTCCACGAAAAGATCGGCTTCACCCACTCCGGCACGATTCGCCACGCCGCATTTAAGTTCGGGCGCTGGCTCGATTTGGCGTTTTATCAGCTGATCCTGGAGACGCCCGTCGCGCCGGTGGATGGTTGAGTTGCCCCCTCTCCCGCAGGCGGGAGAGGGCTGGGGTGAGGGTGGTGTGGCGGGGAGAGTGATGTCCGGGTTGGCTTTTACGCCACCACACCCTCATCCCCAGCCCTTCTCCCGCCTGCGGGAGAAGGGAGCGAGACACCTACTGCTTCACCATCGCGACCAGCTTCACCGCACCACTCTGCGCCATCAGCGCGATCACTTTTTCTTGCAAATCGCCTAGCTGCGCGAGCTGCGTTTTGAGGGCAGCGATTTCTGCGGCTTGAGCTTGCACTCGGCGATGCAGCTCTTGGGTGGCTGACACGTTGAGCATGGCAATCGCTTCGTAATCCACGGTGCGAAAATCTTTTACTTCGCGGCCATAGACAAATACCGTGTCGGCATCGGCCTTAAACGCCGTGCGGAAGCGGCCAGCGGCAACTTCTAACACTTCATGTTCACCCTGCGTTGCTTTGCCGATTAAGCGCACTCGCTCGCCTTTTTTCAAGTTTGTGCTGAGGGCAATCCAGCCGTCTTTCACCGCCGCGCGTTGGTAAATGTCGGGCACCACATCGGTGATTTTGTTCACGGCTTGTGGGTAGACTTTTTCCACCTGTTGCGCGATCACTTTTTTGTGCGATTTGTCGCCACGGCTGGCGGTGTCGATGTGGGTGTAATCGGTGATTTCGATAGCGTCGAGCGTGGCGAGATCGCGCGCGGCGTTGGAGCGACCAAGTGAGCGCTTCATGCGTTGGTCGGAGAAGGCGAGGAATTCGCTGGCGGCGATGGCGTTGTTAGCGTAAACGGACAAGTTGAAGTTGCTCGCAGCGACGGCTAGCCCCCCGGTTGAGTTCACACGATACGATGCCCCGAGCGCCTGAGTCGCGAAGCCATTGATTTCGAGCTTTGCCTTGGTTGGTGCGTCGGTGCCGATGCCGACGTTGCCGCCCGCGGCCAGAAACAATCGCCCATCAGCCAAGCCTGTCTCGGCGAAATTGACGCCGCCATTCTTGTGGTTCACGTGCCACTTGTTTGCGCCAGCTGAGTTTCTGAGGCCAATCCATTCGACACCGCTTGCTTGAAGGGTGATCGGGCGATCCGGGGTCGCACCAGCGTCTAGGCGGAAGCCCACATCGCCCGACAGAAAGGTTCGCGTGTGGCCGCTATTGCCCAAGCGGACCGTGTCGGATTCGGCCGCGACGCCATCGTTGCCGATCATGATGTTGTTGCCACCGGTCGTGAGGTTTTGTCCGGCAAGAAGACCCAATCCTATGTTGCTGCTCGACGTCGCATTCACCAGCGCGCTGACCCCCACCGCTGTGTTGTCGTTCCCAGATACATTGGTAGTGAGCGCGCTATCGCCCAGTGCTGTGTTCTGACTCCCGCCAACGATCTTGCCGGCAGCGTTGTTCCCCACAGCCGTGTTGAGTCGTCCTGATGTCACCGCGTTCAAGGCAGTCGTACCCACTCCCGTATTTTGCCCACCCGTTAGCGTGAAATTGCCAGCGACTTCACCCAAAAACGTGTTGAACGCCCCGGTGTTGTGCATAAACCGAGTGCCGTTCTTGAAGATATTGCCCGCCGTCGCAGGGGAGCCGCTCAGGTAGAGATTGCCCCCCGGCGCGATGTTCTCGGCGGTCACCGCATACGGGGCGGAGGTGAGCGGGCGGCGCGGGGTCATCTCGGTGTTGTCCGGCGCGACGGTGACGCCCAAAAAGTATGGCGTTGTGAACGGCAGCGTGAGCGCGGGTACCGTGCCGAGCTGCACGTTGAAGATGCCGTTGGTGACGGTGACCGTTTGCGGCTCGGAGTGCAGCAACGTTCCCCCAGTCGCCGCGTCGTAGAGCCTAAACACCATCTGCACGTTATTGCCGCTCACCGCCGCCCCGCTCGGCGTGGTGAGATAGCCCTGATAGTTGATGGTGCGCGGGACTTGGGCGTGCGAGATGCTGCTGATGAGCGCGCAGACGAGCGCGATGGTTGAGAGCAGGGTGGTGAAGCGCGGTTTCATTGGGGGCTCCGGTGGGTGGTTTGTTGTGTTTGCCCACTCTCCCGCAGGAGGGAGAGGGTTGGGGTTGGGGTGAGGGTGGCGCGGCGGGGAGAGCAAGGTGTAGTTTGGCTATCACGCCACCACACCCTCATCCCCAGCCCTTCTCCCGCTTGCGGGAGAACGGGGCAGATCGTTGCGGCTACTGAAAACTGCCGCCACATTGCGTGTTGAGATAGGTGCGAATATCAGCCCACGTTCGGGTGGTGATGCCGCTAGTCACTGCGCTGCCGGTCAGGCCAAACATCGCTCGCAGCAGCAACACGCCATCGGTTGCCGCATTGGCGTTGCCGCTGCCGTCGATGTTGAGCGCGGCTAGGTGAACATAGGGCGCGATCTGCGCCCACGTGGTTCGCGGCGCGCCGTTGACCGTTGCGCCCTGAGTGACGGCGGTATCGCTGAGCCCCAGCATCGCCCGAAGGATCATCAAGCCGTCCGCAGTGGCCGAGATGACACCGTTGCCATCCACATCGAGCACGCAGCCTTGTGTCGCGCCAATCACCGCATGCCAGAAACCGGGCGCGAGGGCGCTGGATAGGGGCGTGAGCCTTGCTGTGAAGCTGCTGTCGCCCACCGAGGACGCGAGCTTGTAGCTCGCCGAACTCATCTCAGCAATGCCGTTGTTGAGCGTGTCGAGCGGTATTCGATAGCTTGGGCTTGAGGCCGGTTGCGCGACGACTGCAGCAGCGAGTGTGATGAAGCAGGCCGCGGTTAGTCGTTTCGCAATTCGAGAAAGCCAATCGATACGAAATGGTGCGTTTTCTATTGTTTTCATCGGTTACCCCCGTGCCTAGGGCTTCAGGATAGCAAGGGATGGTCGATTAGAGCAAGTCTTTACTCCCTTCTCCCGCAGGCGGGAGAAGGGTTGGGGATGAGGGTGGGGTGGCTCTGGAACCCAACTGCGAGAGGATTTAATGTGTGGCCATGGCGGGGCAGTGAGCTCTGCGCGAAGTGGCGCTTCGGTCGGGGACACCCTCACCCCAGCCCTCTCCCGCCTGCGGGAGAGGGGGTATTCAAATTGGTTCGCCATAATCTGTGCTCATCTGTGAAATCTGTGGCGAAAACCGTGTTCAAAATCCAGCAAATCACGCAAGCGATTCCCGAGCAATCCATCGCTGAGCTCTCTGAAACGCTCATCGAAGCTGTGGCGGCGGGCGGCTCGATCAGCTTTATGCATCCGGTGTCTGTTGAGACGGCGCAATCGTTTTGGCGCGGCATTTCGGCGGGGGTTGAGCGCGGTGAGCGGGCGCTTTTGGTGGCGGTGGATGATGACAATCGAATCGTCGGCACGGTGCAGGTCGTGTTGAGTCAACCCGAAAATCAACCGCATCGGGCGGATGTGGCGAAGCTCATGGTGCATCCGCGTGCTAGACGGCAGGGGATTGCTGAAGCGTTGGTTCGCGAAATCGAGAAGGTCGCAAAAGCCGCCGGAAAGACTGTGCTGACCCTCGATACCGAAACCGGTGCAACCGCCGAGCGAATTTACAAACGATTGGGTTGGACCGTCTCGGGCACGATCCCCGATTACGCGCTTTTGCCGCATGGCGGGCTGTGTTCGACCACGATTTTTTACAAGGCGATTTAGCGAACCGCGTTGCAAGAATTGTTCGCGTAGTCACCTACAATTGCGCCATGTCCAGACAGCGCGTTTTCCCCATCGGCACCACCGCCACTGAGCGAGTTGAGGCGTCGCTCAAAGCGCTCGTTGAACGTGGCGGTGCGCGAAAAACATTTCGCCTCAAGCCCGAAGCTAACGCTGCGCTCAAACAATTGCAGCGGATGCTCGATGCCAAAACTGAAACCGAAGCCGTTGAGCTGGCGATCTTAACGATGTGCGATTCGATGAAGGGCGCGGTGGCTGCGGTGACGCAGCGAGCGACCATCGCGGCAACAAAAATAGAGCCCAATCGCGCCGTTCAGCCCCGAGAAGCGCTCTCGCTCACTGCTCGCCGCCAAGCAGCCGTTGCACGCAGAGCGAGCTAAGGAATTCGCAGCCCTTCGCCGCGCTTGCGGTTGCTTCGTTACGCGCTTAGCTCGCCACCATGCGCTTCGGTGATGTGGTGATGAATGCGCCCCTCAAAGTATCGAGCTAACACTGCCTCGGTCGCAGCTTTGGCCAGCGCTCGCTCGGGGCTTGCCAGAGCCACATCAACGGCAGCTCGGCTCGGGTAGCTAATCGCCAAAATCAGCGCTAGCTCGGGCGCGCCCTCGTCTCGTTCGTCGGCGAAACAAACGCGCACGGCCAACACGCCGGGAAATGACTGCCAGTGCGGCAACACCTCGCTCAGTATCGCAGCGCGAAACGCTTCGATGTGCTCGGGTTTCACCCGCCCTTCAAACATGGCAAATCTTGTGATCATATGGACGAGTCTTTCATTTGGCATCGTTGTTTGCACCGTGGCACCGCACGTCATCGCTGGCGATTCGAAAGCAAGGGAGCCAGAAACCGCGCGAGGTGTCTTCGCCCCGCTCGATCACTGCCGTACCAACAGGGTTATGCGAGGTAGGGCGAGATATTTTTCACTGCGTTGGCGACGTAGTCGTCTTTCTCGCCCACCGGTGCAACATAGTGGAGCGCAGCCGCCGCGGCCTCAAGCCCCACTAAGCGCGCAATGATCCACGCCGCAAGGTAGGGCGACGCTAAGCAACCGCCAGCAGTTGCCACATTGCCACGTGCAAAAAAAGGTTGGTTCAACACCTCAACACCCGCCGCTTGAACCCACGGTTTGCTCGTCAAATCAGTGCACGCAGCGATTCCGCTCACCCAGCCGAGCTTGGCCAACAGCAGCGTGCCAGAGCACTGCGCCGCGATCAGTTGCCGCTCGGGATTGAGCTTGATTCTGGAGAGTAGCGCTGGGGTCTCCACGACTTCGCGTGTCTTCGTTCCACTGCCCACAATGACGGCATCGGCAAACTCGGCTTCCTCAAGCGAGGACTGCGCTTTTATCGTGACGCCGTTCATCGAAGTCACCTCGGGCTCTGGGCAACACAGCGTCACCCGCCAGCCGGGCGTCTTAATACGGTTCAAAACCCCAAGCGCGATGAGCGAATCGAGTTCGTTGAAGCCTTGGAAGGTGAGGATGGCGATGTGCATGCTGTGTTTTTACTAAACGTAGCCGTGAAGTGGCTGAAGCGTTTCTCGCGTTGGTTGCCGGGGTCGCACGTCTACCGAGGTTTCGTGGTGTCCCTCGGCCCACCGCCACTCACCTCAGTAATCTGTGCAAAACCCTCGTTGATGCTTGGCGGCTCTAACGCCGAAAACACATTGCGAAGGGCTCGTTCAGAGACAACTTCATCGCTGGGTCGCGCCGCGTTTCGAGCTAGGCAAACGTCCAGTGGCGCGCTAAACCAAACCGCGACGACCGGCACTGAGCGCGCGTTTGCCGCTTCAATGATCGGACGTCGCTCGGCGCGCTTTACCAAAATGGCGTCAAAAACAATCGCGTGTGGAAACTGTGCGGCCATCGAACGAGCCCAAGTGCTCTTTCCAGCACCTTGCGCACCGACCAGCACGTAGACGATGGTGTGCGGTGTAGCTGCGCTCAGCGCCGCTTCCAAAGCCTCATACGCCTTCGCCCATGCCATCTGATTGCGCTCTGGCGTGAGCACGCGACCGTTTGCAGTTTGCAGAAAGTGATCGGGGTTGATGTGCATGAAAGCAAGCGTAATGCTGTCATCAAGCGCTGCTGGTGCGGATGAAGAGCAGAAACACAAACGCGAGGTTTAGCAAAGTTGGTCTGCAGTTAGCGATTCAGTTGAACGAACGCTGAGGTAATGCTCAGCGCAGCTCGCGCGCGCCGTGCCAGTTCAATGCGCTCGGGCAGCGGCATCACGGAGTTTTGCAGCCTCTCGTCAACACATGACATGAACGCTGCTTTCGGCATCCGATCGAAGGAAGTACTAGCCGTCTCGGTCATTCGTAATGCGACCACATCCGCAATACGCGCACGGTGCGTTCTTTCTTGAATACTTCGTAGACGAGTCGGTGCTGAATGTTGATTCGACGCGAATAGGCACCTTCGAGATCGCCAACGAGTTTCTCGAAGGCGGGTGGGTTTTGGAATGGATCGACAACCAAAATTTCGAGAAGTTCTTGAGCCTTTTCCTTCAACCCCGCAGCGGAGAGCTTCTTGGCATCTTTCACCGCGTGCTTGGCGTAGACGACGGCCCACTTCACCAAACAACGGCCTTCGCACTCTCGCCCAGGGGCTCAGCCATGCCTTGCTTGATCGACTCACGCATGCCGGGCACCGACAAAAGGTAAAGGGTCTCCTGAATGGCCTGCCAATCGTCGGCCGAAACTAAGACGGCACTACTGCGTTTGCCTGAAATCAGGATGGGTTGATGAGACTCAGCAGTTTGGTCGATCAGTCGATACAGATCGGCACGCGCCTCGCTAGCGGTGATTGGTGTGATCATGGCGTTCTCCTATTGCGGTGTAGCGTACGTTAAAACGTACGAAGCGTCAAATGGCGAGGTCAGGCTCGGAATCGCGGCTGGCAGTTGCAATGAATGGTGCAATCAAAGCTTGAACGATTAACCTGCCCACTTTTTGGTTAAACGCTCGCTTTGTGCGCTCGCGGCTTTACCGCTTTTGGTCCAGCGTCTTTCCGAACACGAGTGTCGTAAGCTGCCTTGACTAGTGCCTTTACAGCAGCCGGAACCGCCGATTCAAGCGCGATACGCAGGCCAACGACCTTGCCACCCCACAGCAGCTTTTCAGCGAATTCTGAGTGAATGACGAGAGCGGGCTCGCGATCCGCTTCACCCACGAAAACGTGAATGAACTCCCCGCCGGGTGGAATGGTGACGAAAATTTTGCCCCGCACTCGAAACGAGGAATAGCGGTGATGCGGCGCTTCCGTGACCGCTTCAAGCGACATCGCATAACTGCGAACTGAGTCGATCTTCAAGAGGAACGCGCCCGAAAGGTTTGTTGGATTGCGAAAACGAACGTGGAGCTGAGCGGACGCCACCGGCGTGGCCCGCAGAGCGGAAGATAAACCTGAGAGCGTCGCGGGCCACGCCAGTGGAGGTCCGCTCGAGCGTCGGGGTAGGCCGCATACCTGCTACGTGGCAGTTACTTCGTAGACGCCAAAGCGCCTGCCTTCATTGACCACTGAGGAGAAGTGCCGCAGCGCTACGACCGACAGGCCCGGAGCCGCATTGAGTGCAGCGACATCAACTGTGTGCGCGTGACCGAGCTCGACCTCCATTGAGAGACTGCCAAGGCCTGTGAGTAGCGTCTGTGCCTGAGACTCCGTCAGTGGCATGCGGCAGAACAACTCGTAGTTCTCACCTTCGGTACTGCGCACTTGTTCCTGATACACCGAGAGCTCACACGTGACGTAGCCGTGTTCTCCTGCCTGGACGATGCTTACCGGGCCACCAGCGCTAAAGCCGACGATTCCCGTTGCAGCGGTCTTGCCAAGGGGGCCAAGCTCAACCTCTAGTGGCGCAAAGAGCGACTGGTAGTGCGTGGTTGTGTTCACGCGGCCTAACGTTTGAGCTGAGCGGCCTACGCCGGCTTGGCCGCGAGGCGGATGATGGACTGAGAGAGCCTCGCGACCAAGCCGGTGGAGTTCCGCTCGAGCGAAGGGTTAGGCCGCACTCTCACGCAGATGGACGATGTTGCCCTCGGGGTCGCAGACATTGCGCACCTGGATGCCCGGGCCAGGCCAAACCGGACCCCAGACCTTGCCGCCACACCGCTCTGCAACGCGCTCTGCCGCGGCAAGGCTCTCGACGGTGAAGAATGGCTTGATTGCTTGTTCTTCGCGCGGTACAGGCGGCGCATGAATGATGATGGAACTAGCGTACCGCTCTGGTATGGCGTGAATGATGAGCTGAGCGTCAGCAGACTGGAGCACTCTGTGCTCGTCATCCGCGCGTAGCACAGTGGCGCCCAAGACCTGCTCGTAGAAGGAAGAAACCGCCACGAGGTTCTTTGCGTAGATAAGAACGCCGGTTCGCGCGGGGCTAGACATCGAGTGCTCCGTTGGTGGAAGATGAGTGAAAGATACCTGTGCGGCCTAACGTTTGACATGAGCGGGGGGTTAGGCCACGCTGCGCGTGAACACATGGTCGCCGCCTTCATAAGAGTACAGCACAGGCAAGCCCTGAGTTGCCGCCGGCACGTAGCCATGCCGGAGCAGCAAGGATGCGCTGCGTTGATTTTCCGGGTGTGTTGTTGCCCAAAGTGAGCGAACATCCTTGTATTCGCGAAGCTGGCCATGCAGCCATAGAAGGCCTTGGGACGCGTAGCCACGCCCCCACAGCCTTGGGTTGTACAGGAACGCGATTTCGGCGAGATGGTTATGAATGTTCGCCTCAAGCCTGCCGATAACTTCTCTCGATTCCGTCAAACGTACTGTGAAGCTGATCCATCGTTCGCCCGTGGCCTTTGATGGGGGCCCTGCGAGTGAGTGATGAAGCCACTGATCAAAGTCAGCCCTGCTCGGCATACCACCAATGTACTGGTACACGGCCTCGCTATGGAGCGCGTACGCCAACTCGTCAATGTCACGCTCTTCGAGAGGGGTGTACAGGAGCTTGGCAGCCATAGGCATGAATTGCGTGGCCAAACGTGTTGTGTAGAGTGCAGCGAGTATAGCTTTTTGATAGTGTGTTTTGCGGCGTTCTGAACTATCAACTCACGCCCTTCGCAATAAACAATTCATTAATATGCTGTTTTAATATACAGCTTATCCGGCGAGCGTCAAAAGCTTGCCTAGCCCTCTTGCTGACGCGTGTTGGCGAGCGAGTTGACCGTCATGATTTTGCGCTCCCCACTGAAA
>JAAFHR010000280.1 GCA_013298455.1 Betaproteobacteria bacterium
CAAGCAACAACGATGACGTAAAGGATGTACAAAAACGCGAGCATGAGGCCGGGGAAAAATGCGCCAGCGTAGAGCTGAACGACCGATACACCCGCCGTTGCGCCGTAGACGATCAACATGACCGATGGCGGAATCAAAATACCCAAACAGCCACCTGCAGTGATCGCACCGGCGGAGAGTTTGATGTCGTAGCCAGCGCGCATCATTGCTGGAAGCGCTAAAAGTCCCATCAAGGTCACGACGGCACCGACGATGCCGGTAGCGGTGGCAAAGATCGCGCAGGTGACGAGCGTCGCAACAGCGAGCGAGCCCGGCACGCGAGCCAAGGCAAGATGCAGTGACTTGAAGAGTTTCTCAATCAGGTTCGCACGTTCAACCAAATAGCCCATAAACACGAAGAGCGGAATTGAAATCAGCACTTCGTTGGTCATCACGCCGTACGTTCGTTGCACCATCAAATCGAGCGTGTGACTGATAGCAACGCTGGGGTTGCCGCCCTTTTGGGCGTAATAAGCAATAAAGGCGAAGATGACGCCCATGCCCATCAGCGTAAAGGCGGTCGGAAATCCGAGCATGATGGCCACCACCACCAGCGAGAGCATCAACAGGCCGTAGTGCCCGAGTGTCATGCTGCCCCAAGGCATCAGTATCAGTGATGGCAGAGCGATCATCGCCATGATGATCAAGCCAAACCACAGTTCTTTTTTGATTTTCATTGTTGTTGTCCCGGTTACTTCGTTTCGGTGGTGTGCGATGTCACCATGGCTTTGAGTTTGTCGACGTCAACTTCTTCGACGTCCTCTTCGCGTGACGGCCATTCGCCGGTTTGCAAGCAAACGATGCAGCGAATGATTTCCACGAAACCCTGCAAAAGCAGCAGTGCACCGGCGACCGGGATCACCGCTTTGAATGGATAGATCGGCGGACCGTTGGCCGCGATTGAAGAATGCTCGTTTTGCGCGAGCGAAGTTTGAAAAAAATCCCATCCGGCATACACCAGCGCGACGACGCCACCGATGAAGAAGAGGATGTAGAGAATGAGATCAAAAAACGCTTGTGTACGCGCTTCAAAAAAGCCGTAGAGCACATCACCACGAACGTGGCCGTTTTTCGACAAGGTGTACGCACCAGCCATCATGAACAGCAGGCCATAGAGCATGTTGCTCGCATCCATCACCCAAGGGTGTGGGTTGACCAATACGTAGCGGCTAAACACTTCCCAGCCGATGAGTAGAGTGAGTCCGACAATAGCCCAAGCGCACAGTTGTCCGATCTTGGTCGATATTTTGTCGACAGTGAGAAGAAGTTTTTGCATGTAAGTGGCCCTGAGTACAAAACGATTTCAACGACCGCCGCATGAAGCGGTGGAGTTAATCGTTAGCTAAGTGAAAACCCTGATTGATTCTGTTCCGGCGTAAAAAAGCCCCCGGCGAATTTGCTACGGGGGCTAGAGCTCGAAGCGCGGTGGCGCGCTTCGAAACCTCGTTGCTCGTTAAGCTTTTTTCGACGTTGCGTGACGGAAGGCCATCTTGTAATCCACTAAGGTGTCGTTTTGCCAACGAACGGCGCGCATTGCGAACTTTTCCATCGAATCAAGCACTTTCTTGAACATTGGATTTTCAGCCGATTTCTTCTTGGTGATTTCGTCCCAAGCCTTGAGCTGCGCTTGCAAAATCGCGTCAGGCGTTTTGTAGAACTTAACGCCCGCTTTTTGCAATTCGATGTAGTCGGTCGAGTAGCGATCAATGGCTTTCCAGCTCATCTCTGCACTCGATGCTTGAACGGCGTTGGCGATGACTGATTTCAGATCAGCTGACAGTGCGTTGTACTTCGTTTTATTGAAGAGGATTTCGAACTGCTCGCCGCTCTGGTGGAACGATTGCAACATGCAAACTTTCGACACATCAGGGAAGCCAAGCAAACGATCCGACGATGCGTTGTTGAACTCGGCTGCGTCGAGCAGGCCACGGTCCATCGCTGCGACGATTTCGCCGCCGGGGATCGCGTTAACAGCCGCGCCCATCGCGGTGAAGATGTCGATGGACAAGCCAACAGTACGGTACTTGAGACCTTTGAAATCTTCAACTTTGGTGACTGGCTTTTTGAACCAACCGAGCGGTTGTGTTGGCATGGGGCCGTACACAAACGATTGAACGTCAAGGTTCAGGCCTTTGTAGATTTCGTCGAGCAGTGCTTTGCCGCCGCCGAATTCGTGCCATGCGAGCACCATGTTGGGATCCATACCGAAGGCTGGGCCCGAGCCCCAGAGCGCCATGGCGGAATTCTTGCCGTACCAGTATGCCAATACGCCGTGGCCGCCGTCGAGCGTACCCTTGGCGACTGCGTCGATCAGGTCAAACGCTTTGACCACGGCGCCCGAGGGCAGCACGTCGATCTTCAAGCGACCCGACGACATATCGTTTACTTTTTTCGCGAAGTCGAGTGCGTACTCGTGAAAGATGTCTTTCGCGGGCCATGTGGACTGCCAGCGGAAAGTGATGGGGGTTTGTGCAACGGCCATCATTGGCGCTGCGCCAACGACTGCGCCGCCAGCGATGGTGGCTGCTTTTAGAAACTTGCGGCGATCCGTGGTGTTATTTTCTGACATGGTGTCCTCTCCTTGATGAATGACGATTCAACGACCGCATGAATTGTCAAAGCTGTAGGCATTGCTGTCGTCAGGGCTAACCCGCGAACCTATGGAAATCTGTTCCATTTATTCTGTGAATGACGTTTCTCGCAGCGATGTCAGCCACTTGAAAGCTTAGCTAATTGGTGTGCGTGGTCGACGTGTTGGTCAATGAAAATCATGTGAACTCACGCTCAGCGCACCGAGCAAATGCGATGCGTCTTCGAGGTGCTTGGCGATCAAATGCGTGATGGGACCTTGATGCTCCAGCGTGCCGTGAACGATGAGCATTCGCGCGGCGACTAAGGCTCGGCGCTCAGTGGCAACATCGGCGAGCGCTTTCCAAACGACGACGTTGGTGTTGCCCGTTTCGTCTTCGAGTGTGACGAAGGTGACGCCGCTTGCGGTGCCGGGTCGTTGCCGACACGTGACTAAACCGGCTACGCGAATGTGTCGGCCTGAGCTTGTCTTTTCGAGATCGCTGGCGCGATGCACACCGCGTAATTTCGAGCGCAACAGTTCGAGGGGATGACGCCGCAGTGTGAGCCCCGTGCTTCGGTAATCAGCGATCACATCTTGATTTTCGGTGAGTGGATTGAGCTGCGCTAGCTCAACATCGTCTGGCACTTCAGCGAGTGGTAAATCAGTGAGCGTGGTGGCGCTGGCCTCCCACAGCGTTGCGATTCGGTGGCCTGAGAGTGAGCGCAGCACATCGGCGTTGGCGAGCGCTTTCATGTCACCTTGGTCGAGCTTAGCGCGGGTCACCACATCTCGTAGATCGTTAAACGCTCGCACATTTCGAGCGGCAACGATACGCATTGCAGCCGCTTCCGAGAGCCCAGCAACCAGCCTGAAACCCAAGCGCAGCGTGGCTTCCTGATGATCCGTTGGAACGCTCGATTCCCATTGGCTTTCATGGATGTCGATGGGGAGCACGTTGACGCCATTTCTGCGCGCGTCTTGCGTGAGCTGCGATGGTGAATAAAAACCCATCGGTTGCGAATTGAGCAGGGCGCAGCAAAACACCGCAGGATGATGATGCTTGATCCATGCGGATGCGTAGACCAAGAGCGCGAAACTCGCAGCGTGACTCTCTGGAAAACCGTAAGTGCCGAAGCCTTGAATTTGCGCGTAGATCGAGCGGGCAAACTCCATGCTGTAGCCATTGGCTAGCATGCCGTCGGTGAGTTTCTGTTCGAGGTGTCCGAGACCACCTTTTCGCTTCCACGCGGCCATGGCGCGGCGCAGCTGATCAGCTTCGCCTGCTGTGAAACCCGCGGCCACCATCGCGAGCTGCATGACTTGCTCTTGAAAAATCGGAATGCCTAAGGTGCGTTTTAAAACCTCTTTCACTGCCTCAGACGGATATTCAACTTTTTCGATGCCCTGTCGCCGCTTCAAATACGGATGCACCATGCCGCCTTGAATCGGCCCGGGGCGAACGATGGCGACCTCGACCACCAAATCAAAATAATTGCGTGGTTTGAGTCGCGGCAGCATGTTCATCTGCGCTCTGGATTCGACTTGAAACACGCCCGTACTTTCGCCGCGACAGAGCATGTCGTACACCGATTTGTCCTCGGCGGGAATGTCTTGCAAACGAAACGACCTTTTTTGCTGTACGCCAAGTAAATCAAGGGCTCGACGGATACAAGAGAGCATCCCGAGTCCTAAAACGTCTACCTTCATCAAACCGAGCGCATCAATGTCGTCTTTATCCCACTGAATCACCGTGCGATCAGGCATGCTGGCGTTTTCAATCGGCACCAAACGATCTAGCCGCTCGCGGGCGATTACGAAGCCGCCGGGATGCTGCGACAGGTGTCGAGGAAAGCCGTGCAGTGTGTGTACGTTGGCGATGAGCTGCTTGACGCGGCGCAGCTTCGGATCGAAGCCGATTTCCGAAAGGCGTAAATCAAGATCGGCTTTTTTGTCCCACCAGGTCAAGTTTTTTGACATGCGATCAAGCTGCTCCAGCGAAAAGCCAAGCGCTTTGCCCACATCACGAATGGCGCCTTTGGTTCGATAAGCCGACACCGCCGCACAGAGCGCCGCCCGTTCACGGCCATATTTTTTGTAGATGTATTGAATGACTTCTTCGCGGCGTTGGTGCTCGAAATCCACATCGATGTCGGGCGGTTCGTTGCGCTCTTTCGAGATGAATCTCTCGAAAAGCATGCTCATTCGCGCTGGATCCACTTCGG
>JAAFHR010000281.1 GCA_013298455.1 Betaproteobacteria bacterium
GCGTAACAAAAGCATCAGTGCCGGTTGACGTTACGCGAGAGCCGCTTAAAGATCCCCCCGCCAAAGTTCCGGTGCTTCGCGCAATGGATGCAAATGCTCCGCGCAGCGCGTCAATCATCCGCTTGGGATTGGAGGCTAGAAAAAAAGTTCTAGGGCGCGGCTGCCCGTCATCGTCGACGCCGTCTGCCCACTTAGTCGTCGCCGCGGCACCGTTGGGAGGGAGCGAGAATGGATTTGCATCAGCATTCAAGTCTGCGAAACCGCCGTATTTCGCAGCAAGGTAGAGTTGCTGCGTTCGTTCACGATTTCGAATTGTGCCGTCCCCGTTCTCGTCCACATTGACGACGTAGGTCTTTGCGCGAATCTTGGGCCTGTCTGAGCGAATCTGTTGCGTGTTCGCCCAGTACGCTAACCCCGAAATGTAGAACGATGCCTCGCAGCAGCCGCCCGGCGCCTGTCCAAGCGAGGACGCGCCATTCGTAAATCCTTCGAGCACTCCTACCCGGTCCGTCCAAGTCACCGCGTTAGGTTCGTTTGCACCGACAGCCCTTGCCCAATCACCGCTACCGTTCGTGCGCGTGTTTCCGGGGATGCTTTTATCGTTGTGGGTGTAAGCGTCTGCGATCTGAATGATGCTCGTCGCTTGACAAGAGGACGTTATTGGATCGTTCCAAGATGAGTAGATCGGAAATCCATCGTACATATTCGCGGTCAAATTAGACACCGCCTGCGGCGTTGGCTGCTGCCCCTGAATGTAGCGAATGGCTTCGTAGTAGAGCTCGCTGACCGGATCATTTCCTTTGTAGCTGGTACCCGCTGTGAGCGCCGTAGCGGCATTCGTACCCGTGATCGGAGTCGCGCTGAAGGTAATTCGTCCGAATTTATTAAGGTAGTTTGCGACGCCGCTGTTGCCGGTAGATGAACTCTCCGGATTCGTGACAAAAACCCCAGTTGTGTCGTTCCACTCGGGTGCCGGGTTGGTGATTTTGTTGAATGCGTTGTCGTAAGCCACTGGCCCCGCGTACTTCATGGGCGCTCTCAATACTCCGCCGTAGCGCGCGTTGCCAGTGTCAAGTGCGTATCCAAACGCCGCAAACCTGATCCGCTCCGAATACTGCTGCATCAGTCCGGTCGGCTTGTAGTTCCCCGATTTCTGCAATTTGCATAGATCTGTTCTGAGTGGCCCCTCCGTCGCCGTGCACACCTCCACCGCAGCACGCAGCACTGCGAGATTGCCATTATTTCCAGGAGCGTTGCAGGAGCCCGCAGCGGCGGTACCGATATAAATCACGTATCGGCAATTCGCCACAAAGACTGTTCCAGCGAATGGCGTGTAGGTAGACGCATTGTCTAACCGCTTCGAGGGATAGCTCGCACCGCCGCCATTGTAGAAATTGGTAGGCAAATCAGCGCGTTGCAGAATGGTTTGAGTGGTGGTGTCCACAATTCGGTCGCCGCCTGTGAGCGCGTATCGAAGCGAATCGACCGCCGACTGAGCGGCCCAGTTCAGAAAATTTCCGCTGTATTTTCCCGAGCATTGAAAGTTGCTGGCAGGTCCACTTCTGCGAAAGAAGCCAGCAGGCGCGCCGACGGCCGGCGTGCCGGCCTGAAGCGCCGCGGGCAGTCCAGTGGTCACGTAGTCATAGCAGCTGTCAGCATCCCAGTAACCCAGCGTTCGCACGGTGTTGCTATAGGTTGTGGGCGCCTTGTACGCCGCTCCAACTGTAGGCCATTCGACGGACAAGGACATGATCAGGTTCGACGACGGCCCCCGACCAGAGGCGAGAATTGGGGAGTCAGACAAATCTACGGTGGCTGCCCCTGACTCTTGGGTTTGAGCCAAACAGCCGAGCGCCATCAAGGTCGCGAGCAATGTCCGGAGGTTCAACATGATGTTTTCCTAACAATAGATTGGAGCACTACCTTGACATCGCTGCGCGAGGCGTAACCCATAGCGGTGATTTGGTACGCAAACTTTGGCTTAACCCCTTGATCGATGAAGCTATTGACCGTGTCACTGAGTGGGTCCGGAATCCGCTCGATCAAATAACGAGGTTCGCGAACCGACAGGAAGGAGGCGGTCGGTCCTTGAGTTGGGTAGAACGCCCCACCTGTGAATCGACCCACAGGCACGCCAAACGTCTCCCAATCGGCTACCAACCAAGTTGGTGGTTTGCCTTGTTCGAACTTCGCAGGTACGCACTTGCCCAGATCAGCCGCAGCAGATGCACAGTCAGCGTCTGGAAATCCGATTGAACCTTCGCTGCAAAAGTCGTCGTTTCTCCCGACGCCGGGAAAAACACTGCCAACATCTCGCTCGCCATCAGCCAATGCACTTTCGGCCGCCTGAAAGGCGAGTTCACGATCTCGATCTGCGCGTCCGCTGCGTTCGCCACTCAGTGCAAAGCGAGCAGCCGCTGCGGCGAGAGAGGAGACCACTACGATCATCAATAGGGTGACCACCATTGATACGCCCGATTGATGGCGTGAAGGAGGCGAAGCCGAAACGATCATGGTTGTTTGGAGAGAGGGTTCAATTGGAGTAATGTGCATCTTGACGATTGCGCAAGTTAACAGTGAAGGTGACAACTCTCCGAAGTCGAGTGTCCCTGGGCGCAACATAAGTCGTAGCAGGATCACCGGCGGACGCCAACTCCTTGCCCAGAGGATAAAAAGTTAGCGGCGTCGTCGGTTGGGAAACCGCATTGGGCGCGCTTCGTAAGACAAGGCCAAAACGAACTGCAACTACGCTCTGCCAAGCGTTTACGGCGTCTGTGACTCTGCCGCCAGAGGTGTTTAATATGGGAAGCGTGGGAACTTGATCGGCGCGCACCCAGCGGAACTGATCTGGCGTTGTGTTCGGGTTGGACCGGTTTCCGACTTCATACATCACCTGAAACACTTCGACACCCTGAACCAACGGTACGCGCGGACGAGCACTGCGATCGCTCAATTTTAAAGATGAGCAGTTGAGCTCGGGTTCGTTAGTAATGGCATTGATCGCAACAAAAAAGACACTCATTCCTCGCTCGGGGGGAGTTACGGTGCTGGACGGGATTCCATTGCCAGCACAATCGATCATCGAGCCGTCCGGGAGTGACGTCAAGTTGCCTGAAGCATCAAAGCCGCTCTGCCCCTGAAACTGCACCGCAACGGTGTCGGTGTAGAAGGGGCCGGGCAAGGTACCTGAAGCTGGTGGTCTACCGCCAACAATGTCACTCACATCGGCCACCCCATTGTCGAACCCACAAATATCAGACTGCACACACACGGCCGTACCGGCCGGCCACTTTGGACCCTGACTTCGCCCCGTTCGCGTTGACGTTGGGCTGTAATCTTCATATCCCGACTGCTGAACCATTCGGCGCAAGAGATACGTTGCAAAGCGGGAGGAATCCTGTAGCTGGCTCGATACGTCAACCGTGCTAAACGACTGACTGCTGACAAGATAAACCGCCGAAGCAGCCGCGACCACAACGATGGAAAGCACCATCGCCACCATCAGTTCGATCAACGTGACGCCCCGTTGCGCCCATGCCCGCAAACTCCCAGAGCGGCGAGCAAGCTTAGTATTGTGGTTTGTCATGATCGCGCTCCTGGAGAAACGACAAACGTCGCTCTGGGAACAGGGTTAGAAGGAGAAGTGTTCTCGACATTTCCAGCCGCATCCCTCGACGCCCAAGCAATTTTGATGACCAGAGTAGCGCCAGTGCCAGGGTTGCAACTCCATTGGTTTGCCGTTCCGCCGTTGGCCGTTAACGAGTCATAACAAACACGTACGTTCACGCCGGGAATCGAGCCGACTCCGGTGCTTCCGGAATTGCGGATTCTGAAGGCCCAGTCAGAGGTGTCCCAGGCGGCGCGCTGGGCGGTCGAGCAAACGGACGTGTCACACTTGACGCTCGAGGTGGGCCAAGGGCCATTGGTTGTGTCGAAAATGTATGGATTTGAGGCCGTAGGCTTCAGAGCCTCACCGCGATTGGCCATCATGCGTTCAGCCAGTTCTCGGGCATACACGGAAGCGGCGACGCTGTTTCCTTGCTCAGAGACGTTGCGCATCGAATTGACCATGAGACCGGCTGACCCCAAAAGACCTACGGAGAGAATCAAAATCGAGACCAGAACCTCCATCAGCGTCGCGCCGACTTGAGTCCGTTTAGCTGCAAGAAAGGTTGATTTCATATGGCGAATTATTCGATGCGGTTGGGCTTCTAGTGGTGCGGGCGGATAAACGGCCTCCGCGTCCGGAGGACTGTCGCCCAATTGCGACAAGCGGCCGGGTTTGAAACGATAGGCGGTAGCGCGTTAACGTCTGCCATTTGGCAAGCCAGGACGAGAGGTTTATTGAGAATGAAACCAACGTGAGACCAAGTGGTCGATCAAACCTCTAGACGTGACCGCTACTCGATCAGCGCCGACGGAAGTCGAAACTCCACACTTTCGCTCTCGCCGCCGGCCACTCGAATGTCCCCGTGGCCTAACGCTGCGAGTTTGTCGAGCACGCCTTTCACTAGCACTTCGGGGGTGGACGCGCCGGCGCTGACGCCTACTCGAAGTGCTGCAGGGACCCATTCTGGTTTGAGCGCTTCGGCGTCGTCGATTAGGTACGCCGTTGCCCCCAACCGCTCCGCCACTTCCCGCAAACGGTTGGCGTTCGAGCTGGCTTTGGAGCCGACTACGATGAACACGTCGACGTTGGGGGCGATTTCTTTGACGGCCATTTGGCGGTTGGTTGTGGCGTAGCAGATGTCGTCCTTGCGTGGGGGGCGAATCATCGGGAACGCGCGCTGGAGGGCTTGTACGACCTTTGCGGTGTCGATGATTCGCCC
>JAAFHR010000282.1 GCA_013298455.1 Betaproteobacteria bacterium
AACATCTTCGCGGCGGGCGACGTAACCGGTCCGTATCAGTTCACTCATGTCGCGGCGCATCAGGCGTGGTTTGCGTCGGTCAACGCCCTCTTCGGTCGGTTTAAGAAATTCAAAGTGGATTACCGCGTGATTCCGTGGGCAACCTTCACCGACCCGGAAGTCGCGCGAGTCGGACTCTCCGAGAGTGAAGCCAAAGAG
Source organism: Betaproteobacteria bacterium (assembly GCA_013298455.1). GTDB lineage: Bacteria > Pseudomonadota > Gammaproteobacteria > Burkholderiales > Casimicrobiaceae > Casimicrobium. The sequence continues at coordinate 199 of JAAFHR010000282.1, forward strand.
AAAAACATCCCACACGAAGTCACCGTGTACGGCATCGACGATCTGGATCGCGCCATTGCCGACAACGAAGCGCACGGCTTCGTGAAGGTGATCACCGCGATGGGCAAGGACACGATTTTGGGTGCCACCATCGTGGGTGACCATTCGGGTGACATCTTGGTGGAATACGTGACCGCGATGAAATACGGGCTGGGTTTGAACAAAATTCTGGGGACGATTCACACGTACCCGACGCTCGGCGAAGCCAATAAATACGCCGCCGGTGTATGGAAGCGGAACCATCAGCCGACCAAGCTGCTCGAATGGGTTCGAAAGTTTCATGCGTGGGAGCGTGGGTAGTTCTCCTCGTCCGCTCGTCAAGCGCTTGGATGCAACGAGGGAACATTCGGATGCCGCTCGCCCTGAGCTCGTCGAAGGGCTGGTGACTTCCGAGCAAGGCTTCGACAAGCTCAGCCCGAACGGAAATGAAATTTGCACGGTCTAGAGTGTTTAGTGTTCTAAGGATCAAATGAAATCAATCGTCAAAGCTATCGCCGTCACCGCCCTCTTGATCACCTCATCGGCCTTCGCGCAGTTCGATCAATCGCACAAGGCCTTTGATGACCTGCTGAAGAAGCACGTCGTCTACGTCAACAACGGCAACGCCTCTCAGGTGTCCTACGCGGGGTTTTCGAGGGATCGAGCGGCTTTGAAAGCCTACTTGGATGCGATTTCCGCTGTTCCCGAGGCGACTTACAAAACCTGGACAAAGCCACAGCAGCTCTCGTTTCTCATCAACGCCTACAACGCCTACACCATCGAATTGATTTTGACGAAGTACCCGAACGTCAAATCAATTCGCGATTTGGGCGGCACGTTTTCGAAACCTTGGAGCCTCAAGTTTTTTCAACTGTTTGGCAAAGACACCACGCTTGACAACATCGAGCACGACATGATTCGTGCCGACGGCGTGTTTAACGATCCACGCATTCATGTGGGCGTAGTGTGCGCGTCGATCGGTTGCCCGATGCTTCGAAACGAAGTGTTTACCGCTGAGAAAATTGACGCGCAGCTTGACGATGGCATGAAACGATTCTTCTCGGATCGCACCCGCAATCGCTACAGCGCTGATTCCAAAAAACTCGAAATCAGCAAGATTTTTGACTGGTACAAAAAGGATTTCGTCAAAGGCTTTAAGGGTTTCGCGTCGCTCGAAGGCACGCTTGGCAAGTACGCTGACCAGCTCTCCGATGACGCAGCGGTGCGCGCTGACATCAAAGCGGGCAAAGTGGCTATTGCATACCTAGACTACGACTGGAATCTCAACGATAAGCGATGAGCGAACCGCGCCACGCTGCCGTAAGTCGTGCCAGGCCTTAGCGGTTTTGTGTCATGATTCGATGATGAATCGAGCTGATTTAACGTTTCGTTTGCTGGTATCGAGTTTCTCGCGATTTGCCACGGGGCTCGCAGGATTGCGCGCTGTTGCTTTTGCTGCTTCTGCCGCCTCCACGGCTGTGGTGAGCGTGGTGTCTTTAGCGACGTTTGGAGCGGCTGCGGCGGATGCGCCGACAACGCCTCCGTCCGGCGCTGCCTCACCACCAGTGGCCACAGCGGTCGGCACCCTGACACCGTTTTCCACGAAGCAAGTCGGTGGCAATCTCTACGGCTGGCAATTTCAAGCGCTGCGCGGCGTCAAAAACCAGACGCGCTATGCGTTGGTGAAGGATGATGAGCTGGGGATTCCCGTCGTCGAAGCTCACGCGGATGCGGCGGCGGGCGCGCTGGGTGTGCGGCTCGATGCGGAGGCAAAACAAACGCCTTATCTGCGATTCAAATGGCGGGTCGGAAACCTGATCGAATCGAGCGATCCGCGCACCAAGGCGGGAGACGATTACACCGCTAGGGTCTACGTTACGTTCGTTTCAGATCCGGATCGCGCCGGGCTTCGCGAGCGCACCGAAAATGCTTTGGCTCGCACGGTTTATGGCGAAACGCCACCGAAAGCCGCCCTCGCCTACGTTTTCACACACAAAGCGAAGTACGGCGAAATCATCGTCAGCCCATTCACTTGGCGCGTGAAAAAAATCGTTGTCGACGCCGATCCCAACAGCGTCGGCAAATGGAAATCGTTTGAACGCAACGTGTACGAAGACTACAAACGCGCATTTGGCGAAGAGCCCACCCACATCTCAGGGATCGCCATCATGGTCGACACCGACAACACCGGTGAAAAGGCTTCCGCACGGTTTGGGGATGTGAGTTTGGGAGTGAAGTGAATCGGATCGGCGCGCACAGGTGCAGCTTTTCGACGCTATGCCTTTATTCATATAGCGTTAGAGCCGTTTTCATAGATATAAGACCTCTGCACAACTCTCACTTCCGTCATTCCCGCGAAGGCGGGAATCTATCGTCGATGAAAAGCCATGTTCCAAGTGATTGATTTTGCTCAATTCACCATGGATTCCCGCCTGCGCGGGAATGACGAGTTGGGTCAAATTTGCGCTCAGTCGGCAGTTGTGCAGAGGTCTTGCTCAAGCAAGTAGCCCGGGGACGGGCAGCACGGTCGGGCATGTGTTCGCCGAGGCGCGCTCGATCACTCGCGTAGGGTTCCCGGGCGCGCTGCGCTTCCCTGGGCTATGCCGCTACGGGAGCGCCCTCAACTTTTCTGTTTTCTTGAGCCAGCGGTGCACAGCGCGGAACGCTGCTGGCGTGTAGCCAAGCGCCCGAATCTGACCGAGCTCTGGCTCCGTAACACGACATATTAAGAGCCGCTTCAGGTAGTGATCTCCAATGGCCAAGAATTGATCGACGATCGGGGCGGAAGAGATAGCCAGCTTCAGTGCGTCGAGTTCGCCTTCCGGGGATGGCCAAATGAGCTTGGATGTTGGATCATCGTTGTTTGCAGCAAGCAGTCGTCGAATCAACCCGCCCCACTCACCGGACAACTTTTGAATCTCGAATGCCCGGTAGCAGCCCGACTTCGAATCACACAAGCTGGCGAACCGAAAACCGGTTCCCGTCGCTGAGGTCGCAAAGCCGTCCTCAGGGCCGTCATAAAAACTCAAGGTCACCAGCCGCGTGAACGGTTCAACCAACGCATCGGGAGGAAGGCGACTATCTCTATCAACTGTCATTTAAAAAGTTCGTTGAAGGTGCGGGTCACGTCCGGCGCAATCGGTTTCGGCAGTTCTACCGTGTAATGATCTAGGTCTTTACCTGTTTTAGTTACTTTAAATCCGGCCGCTTCGACGTCGCTGCACTTTGCGCAACGGACAACTTGGCCAGGCTTTGTAGTGGTTGGGTTCGTCGTCGTAGAAACGCCATGTATGCCGACTGTCGGTTCTTTCTCGGCGGCTTTGGATTGAGTCTTCAACGTTTCCCGAGTGTCATGTGCACCGCGACGATAAAGTACTTTCTCCCCACCCTCAACCGCCCGAACCGCACTCCCCGCCGCTTGCCGTCCGCTCCTGCCGCCGACGAGCGAACCGGCCAACTCCACACCGGCAGCGATTTTCTCGCCCGTCGTGGCCGTGGCGCTTGCTAGTACGGTGACGTTGTTGACCGCCGTTTGAACCGTATCGATCGCATTGTAAATCCGCCACGCCGCCACTGCGACCGGGACCATAAACGCAACCTTGCCGCTCGGGTCGGCTTTGCTGTACGGATCGTTGCCGACGTAGCTATAGAGGTCGTAATCGTCCTGGTAGCCCACCGGATCGGTCTGCAGGAAGCGGCCGAGCTTGGGGTGATAGACCCGCGCTTTTTAGTGGTACAGCGGGGAACGGTCGCCTTGGTCAGCGAGGATTTGAACTGACTACCATTTCATTCGATTCGATTAAAATAATCAAATCGAACGAAATTTCGAGATTTCAATGCAAACCTATACCGCCAACGAAGCCAAGACCCGATTTGGGCAGTTCATTGACCACGCGCAGCGCGAGCCGGTGCGGGTGGTGCGCCATGATCGCGTGGTTGGGGTGATGGTGAGCGCACAGGATTTTGAAGCGATGCGAGCGTTTTATGCGGACCGTTTGAGTCACAATCTGCAAGACACGGCTCGCGCAGCGCAAGCCAGCGGTTTAACCGAGGCTGGCTTGGACGCGCTCTTGGCTGACGAGAGCTAGCGTCCTGTCACGCCTGAAATGACGCATCTCGCTTGCCCTCGCTGTGCGTGGCGTCGTTGCAAAACTTGCACATGCCCCGGCATGCGCTGCGTTTTGCGCCTCGCCACGCCCACCGACGGCGGCGCGATCTTGCGCCATTTCAGACGTGACACGACACTAGGTTTGGCACGATCCGGGGCGTTCAAGTCGTGACGGGCGCGGCGGTTGCCTATGCGCGCGTTGTCCTTGACACCAATGTGATACTGAGCGCGGCGTTGTCGCCATCGGATGCGCCGTCGCTGCTGGTGTCGCGCTTGGTGCTTGAATCGCGATGGGTGTTTAGTGAATCGACGTTCGCCGAACTCGAAACACGGCTCTGGAAACCGAAGTTTGATCGCTACGTGTCGATGACACGTCGGCGCGAACTGTTGCACGACTTGCGGGCGATTGCGGATTGGGTGGAAGTGCCGCCCAACGTGGCAGAGCGACGCTACTCACGCGATGCAACAGACGACAAATTCATTCATGCCGCGCTCGCGGGCGA
>JAAFHR010000283.1 GCA_013298455.1 Betaproteobacteria bacterium
GGCTCAATCGGTTAGATTGTTCGTCGAGCAAATTGTCATGAAAATCGAAGCCGCCGAGCGAGACGTAAAAAATCTGCCGACCGTGCTGCAGTCGTGACCGCGCAGCGACCAAACGAGCCACCATTTTCAGCTGATCAGCGAGCGAGTTGTCGCCGGGAAACACGGTGTTCGGCGTGACTGAATTGGCAAGGGCTTCGCGTACCGCAACGTCGGCATCGATGGAGCGCTTGGCGATGGTTGCGTATTCGTTTTCGAGCAGATGACTACTGCGCTGACGCAGCACTTGCGCCATCAGTGCTGCGTTATTCGTTCGATCAAACAGCAGCTCGGTGGCGCGAATCTGCACCGAGCCCTGATTTGTGAGCTGGTACTGGATCACGTTGCCACCGGCTTGAATCACGTTGTTGCCCGCGAGTGACATGCAGATCGACACCGGGCTCCCGGCGTTTCTCGACATCATCAAATCGCCTACCCGACCAAGCCACCCGGTGCTCGAAGGCGAATCAGGAAATCCGGTTTGCCACGAGTTGGCTTGATCCGAGTGCGAGTAGAGCTGCAGTGGCACGTCGACCAGCTGATTTTGGTATTGCGCTTTGGTGATCGGCGCCACGAGCGTGGCGACGTTGGCAAGCAGCGCACACTTTTGCGCAGCAAAGAGATCTCTGAGTCCTGTGAGCTGCGGATGCAAGCCGAGCTCAGGGCCGGCGTAAGCGCCAGCCGTGGTGGCCAGTGGCGCGATGGGTAGCAAACTTCCCTGCGGCAGCGCGAGTGTTTGACGCGCGGCGCTGTAGGTGTTGTACGCCGAGGTACTCCGCGGGACGATGGTGTTGGATTGGTCGTTGCCACCATCAAGAAAGATGCACACGAGTGCTTTGTAATCGCCTGCGGTTTGCGCTGCCGCATCGCCAATCATGGCTAAATTGGCGGCAAACGGCGAACCAGCGAAAGCGGTGAGCGTGCTGGCGCGCTTGAGGAATGCTCGTCGAGCGAGGTGCTGATGAATGTGAGCCATGATCGACGTTATTTCTGAACGATGTACTGCGGGCTCGCCATAATCAGCGCAGTGGCGGTGGCGACGCGGTGGTCGCGAGCACGGTTATCGGTGAGCGGGATGTTGTTGATGCCCTGGCGCACGATGTCTCGGAGCCAGGGCTGCATTTGGCCAGCCATGAAGAGCAAATTGAGCCGATCAATCAGCGCGTCGGGCTGATCCGCAAGTGCTAGTTCCGCGCTCAAGTCTCCCGCCAGATATTCCGACACATCGCCGTATTGCGCCATGATCGCTCGCGTGGATTCGGATCGAAGGGCGACTTCGTTGACGATGAAATTGGTGTAGCCCGTCACTGTGGTCTCGTGCGTAATCTTGAATTCCGGTGCAGTGCGGTTGGTCGACAAAATCATGCCGGGTGGAGCGTAGGTCGGCTGAAACCAATTGAACACAGAGGGCGCACGAAGCGGGTTTTGTCCGAGGCTAAACGCGCCATCTTCGAGATTCCAAATTCGGTAGACGATGGGTGCGGTGGTCTTCACGTCAAACGCTCGCATCAGATTGCCATAGCGCACGATGGGTTCTCTGAGCTTGCCGAAATACGGATCGGTGATGCGATTGTTGTTTCGCGCCTCGTCATCAAGCAAGATCGCTCGAATCACGGCTTTCATATCCCCGCGCACGCCCGAGCCGTTGTTATTGAACGCTGCAGTGACGCGGCTGACGTAGCCCGGCGTTGGGTTACTCGTGACAAAACGCTTGATGAGTTGACTGCCAATAAACGGGCCAACATTGGGGTGATTAAAGAGCGTGTCGAGCGCGATCTTTAGACTGTCTCGGGCGTTGGTGTTGGGTGGAATCACCACGCCGTTGAGGATCGCTTTTTCGGAGCTTGAGTGGCGCTCTGGGTCGGGTTTCATCAAGAAGTTGTAAGCGTCTGGTGTCGTCACACCCCAGCTCCAACCGGTGAACACGCGCGCCATGCCTTTGATGTCTGCCTGTGTGTAGGTGGGTATGGGTTTGCCGGTGGCGGCATTGAGTTTTCGTGTGCCGTCGTCGTTGAGTTGCCACAGTCCGATGGTGAAGAGTTGCATCACTTCACGGGCATAGTTTTCGTCGGGTTGACGTCCGCCGGGCACCTCTTTTTCATTGTTAAACGATGAGAGATATTGGCCCATCGTCGGATGCAGTGAGACTTCTTCGAGGAGCGTACGAAAATTTCCGAACGCGTTACGAGAGAGCATGTCGAGATAACTCGCGTGCGCATCCTCTTGGATGTCGACGGCGCTATTGACCGTTGACACGACAAAAATCTCGGTGAGCGCAAACACCATGCGTTGCCGAAGCTGGTCGTTGCCGCGAACGGCTTGCAGCCAAAAGCTCTCCATCGTTGAATTGATGTATCGACTATCGCCTTTGGGGCCTTTGTCGACGTAGACGTACTGCCAATGCGAGGGGTTGTGCAGGGGCAAATTGAGTTGGTCGTTCACCCACTGCGCTGCGCCCTTGGCATGCGCTTCGTCGATCGTTGCCATCGTCGGGCCAAAGGTGGCTTGCGTCAGGAGCCGAGCGGCGTCGGATTTTGTCGGACGCGTTGGCGCAACGCATCCTGCATTGATGTAGCTCAACACGTCTGCCCCAGAGCGACGCGTGGCGGCCGTGGGGAGCGGTAAGCCCGTGATCCACGTCGACGGCGCAAAGCCTGCGAGATATCGTGTGATGATGGCCGCATCGAGTGGCGAGAAGAGCCCGTCGCCATCCATATCGAGCCTGAGCGAGGCGTTGGCTAAGGCGGACTCCAACGCGGCCTCTTGCTGCGCGTTGGCGGCGCCCCCTGCGAGCGCGCCCTGAAGCGCGGGCGCACGCTGTCCGGCAGTGAAGCGAGACATCACGTTTGCGTCAACCGCTAGGCGCGCTGAGAGTTGACCCGTCAGTGCGAACGGACAGTTGGACGCCTGTGCCAACGCACCCCCCGCAAGGACGGCGGCCCCTGTGGCGAGCGCGCGCGCTGACCATCTGCCGATAGTGGTCGTGGGGCTCGGGCGCAGAGCACTGCGTACCGCCGCCGCAGGGAGTTTCAAGAATTTCACGTTGGTTCCCTCGTTCGCGCCTGCAATCCATCAAACTCGCGACGCGTCTTAGACAATCAAACCTACAATATATGACAAACGCATAATTTGCTGCTAGCCATCCGCGTCTAGCGAGCAAAAGCTGGCCCAGCATTTCGTAGCAACCGGTTTAGAGCGAATCACTCAGGTCAAACGGAGTCCATCAGTTGACGCCTCAATCTTTTGCTGACATAATCGAGGGCTCGCTGAAATACATCTAACCTTTTCGCGCCAAACCCACGGTGCGGCGGAACCAGTCAGATGATTTCAAAAGTGCGAGAACACAAAAGCGCCTAATAAAAGAGTTCGCTCTCAACGGGCCCCAAGACTACTCGAAACCTCCTTGAATTGGGTTTTGAGAAAAGTTGGAGATTTTCAATATGATTCAAATGCAGTCGATGCTCGACGTCGCTGACAACACAGGCGCTCGCCGCGTCATGTGTTTCAAGGTGTTGGGTGGATCGAAGCGTCGCTATGCAAGCATTGGCGACATCATCAAGGTGAGCATTAAAGATGCTCAGCCCCGTGGCCGTGTCAAAAAAGGCGAAATCTATAACGCCGTTGTGGTCCGTACCGCCAAAGGTATCCGCCGCAGCGATGGTTCGCTCATCAAGTTTGACGGTAACGCTGTGGTCATCCTCAACGCAAAGCTTGAGCCTATCGGCACTCGTATCTTTGGACCCGTGACGCGTGAATTGCGTACCGAGAAGTTCATGAAGATCGTGTCGCTGGCCCCTGAAGTGCTTTAAGCCCAGGCCAGAAAAAGGACGAAATCATGCAAAAAATTCGCAAAGGTGACACTGTCATCGTAACCACAGGTCGTGACGCTGGTAAGCGTGGCGAAGTGCTCTCGGTTTTAGAGGGCAAACTGGTGGTCGGCGGTATCAACCAAGTCAAGCGCAACGTCAAGCCCAACCCGATGAAAAATGAAGTCGGCGGCATTGTCACCAAAGAGGCTGCAATCTCTGCGGCCAACGTTGCAATCTACAACAGCAGCACGCAAAAGGCCGACAAGGTTGCCATCAAAGCAATCGACGGTCGTCAAACGCGCGTGTTCAAATCAACCGGCAAACCGGTTTAAGGCAAGGGGAGACGACTATGGCTCGCTTGCAAGAGCAATACCGCAAAGAAATCGTGCCCGCACTGTTCAAACAGTTCGGTTACAAATCCGTGATGGAAGTGCCGCGTTTGACCAAAATTGTGGTCAACATGGGCGTAGGTGAAGCGGTGGGTGACAAGAAGATTCTTGAGCACGCCACGAAAGACTTGACCGCCATCGTTGGGCAAAAGCCCGTTGTTACCAAGGCCAAAAAGGCCATCGCGAACTACAAAATCCGCGAAGGCTATCCAGTTGGCACCATGGTCACGTTGCGTAACAAGCAGATGTACGAATTCTTGGATCGCTTCGTTAACGTTGCGCTGCCCCGCGTTCGTGACTTCCGTGGTATTTCGCCACGTGGTTTTGATGGTCGCGGTAACTTTAACCTCGGCGTTAAAGAGCAGATCATTTTCCCTGAGATCGAGTACGACAAGGTCGACAAGATTCGCGGTATGAACGTCACATTCACCACCACGGCAAAGAATGACGACGAGGCGCGTGCGCTCCTCGCGGCCTTCCGCTTCCCGTTCCGTGAGAAATAGGCAAGGATAAGAAAATGGCAAAACTTGCAACTATCAACCGCGAAAAGAAGCGCGAAGCACTCGTGGCGAAATACGC
>JAAFHR010000284.1 GCA_013298455.1 Betaproteobacteria bacterium
CAATTTAACAGTGACGAGCGTTGCCTCACCCGTGAGTTCGCAAGCAAACACCGAGCCCTGCACCGAGGCCGAGGAATCCACCAGATCGGCGAGGACGTTCACGTCTTCCGCGCGCACGCCCAACACGATGTTGTCATGTGTCAGCTCGCCAAAACCGGGCACCGACATGCGGCCCGCATCGGCTCCCGCGGTGGCCGTAAAGACACCATCACGTAAGGAGCCGCGCAGCAGATTCATAGCGGGAGAGCCAATAAATCCTGCGACAAAAAGATTGTTTGGATCGCTGTAAATCGAGGTGGGTGTGCCGATCTGCTGGATCTTCGCCTTGCTCATCACGACCACTCGATCAGCGAGCGTCATGGCCTCAATTTGGTCGTGGGTGACGTAGATCGTGGTGATCTTTAGACTGTGATGCAGGTGCTTAATGTGAGCACGCATCGACACGCGAAGCTTCGCATCCAGATTGGAGAGCGGCTCGTCCATCAAAAACACCGACGGACGCCTAACAATCGCGCGTGCCAAAGCCACCCTCTGGCGCTGCCCGCCGCTAAGCTCTTTGGGTTTCCGATTCAAATAATCAGTCAGTTCGACCTGCGAGGCGGCCGCCATCACCGCTGGATGAATCTCTGCTTTGGCAGTGCCGCGAATTCGCAGTGGGAAGCTGATGTTTTCATAAACGGTCATGTTGGGGTAGAGACCGTAACTCTGAAACACCATCGCAACGTCTCGGTCTTTTGGCTCCAAATCCGTGACTTTGCGATCAGCGATATAGACGTCACCCTCACTGAGCGCCTCGAGCCCGGCGACCATCCGCATCGTCGTGGTCTTGCCGCACCCCGATGGCCCCAGCAGCACCAGAAACTCACCATCGGCGATATCAAGCGACATGCGCTCAACCGCAACGGCATCTCCCCAACGCTTCACGATGTTTTCAAGTTTGACGCTAGCCATGTTGCTCTGCGGGGATTAGCCCTGCTTCTTCACTGTTGAGCACTTGCCGAGACGGGGCGGCAAGCACCTGCATCCAAAGCGCCACTTCGTCAATCAAAACCCATTCTCGAAGCACACAGCCATCGACGAAATCGGCGTGAACGATGCCCATGATCTCGACGCGCCGATGCGTGGGCTCACCGAATGCGCCGCCAGTATGCAAAGCGTTGGCTCGAAAGCGCAGCGCAGCCCGAGCGCCTCGGTCGTCACTGGTGTTCACAGCTAAATGTTCGAGCGCCAAATCATCCGATGTGATCGCAAAGGACCGACTGAGGCGCTGCCACGTCGACACCGCCTCGCTACGACCATAGCGATGTGTCTCTCTAGGGGCGATCTGCGCCACTGCCTCATCGTAGTGTTGTGCGTCGCCTGAGCCCATCAAAAGTGCGGCGGTTGCCGCCCAATAGCGCTGGGCGAGCGGCGCTGTGCTCAGCGCTGACTGATACCCTGTCGGCGGTGGTGGCGCTGGCTGCTTGGTCCAACCGCCGCGCTCGTTAAGCCAACGCGCTGCCAGCGCTTCTGGCGTAGTGCCGATGGCGTACGCAATCGCAGCGTGATCGCGAACCAACCACTCGTGAATGATGCGATTGTCTTTACAAACACAGTCGGCCACCGTTCGCGCATGAACTCGACGTCCCGTCGCTGCGCCAAAGCTCCCATCCCCGAGGTGTGTCATCGGCGAGATAATTCGGTGCGAACTGAGAAAACCATTGGCTGCATCGCCCGAGACAATGATGTCTTCCGCCAGCAAGCGGCGATCTGGAAACATGGCAAGCGTTGCTCTCGTGCCGTTGACCACATCGGCAACATCGCTCGATACCCCAAGCGGCGTTTCAACGACACATGGATCGCTGTAGTAGCGATAGATATCGTCAATTCGCCTGCCTTCCCAAATGCGATCCGTGATGACACGAATGTAGTGCGGAAGACTTAGAAACTCGGCATCAAAACCAGTCAACGGAAGCACGTTCATCGCTCGCCACCCATCACGCGCTGTTCGATCGCTGTGGCCTGCAGTGCCAGACGGGCTGATGTGCGCACCACTAACCGGCAACCCACGACTACATCACGACGAACCCGCTCGCTGCTCGGCTCCATTTGGTCGAGCAGCACCGAGAGCGTAGAGCGAACCATCGAACCGACCGATTGCGCAACCGTGGTGAGTTGGTACGACGGCCAACTGGACGCCGGCACATCATCAAAGCCCACGACCGACATGTCTTCGGGAATACGAACCGCGCATTCAAAGCGCAATGTGTCCATCACAGCAAGCGCCATGTGATCACTCGCCACAATCACGGCGTCGGGCGGATCACCCACGCTCACCAGCGCCCGCGCTGCTTCAGCCGCATCGGCTCGGTCATAGTTTCCGAGCACTCGCCGGTGCAGCGTCATGCCGGCGTCACGCAGTGTTTCAACGATGCCGCGCTCTCGATCACGGTTGGTCGAAGAATCTTCGCGACCGGCGATGTAGGCAATGCGTTGGTGTCCGCCCGCAATCAAAAAGCGAGCCGCCATTCGTCCCGCCTCGCAGTTGTCACTGGTCACACTGCTGGCGTTATCCGACGTAGCGTTTGCTGAATGATCAGCGCTTCGGTTGAACATCACCACAGGAATGCCCGCTCTGCTGCATTCTTCCGCAAGTTTGGATGAGACCGTTGCCGAGGCAATCACCACGCCATCGAGCTGATAAGCGAGCAACTCCGTGAGCGCAGAATCTACGCCTCGACCATCCGAAAAAAACAACATCACATGCAAACCATGCGTTTGCAATTCCCTCGAGAGCTGTTCGGTCACCAGCGGATAGAGTTGATTGTCGAGGGACGAGAGCACCAAGCCCACGATTCGCGAGCGGCGCGTTGACAAGGTTCGCGCGATAGCGTTGGGTCGGTAGGCCAATTCGTGAGCGGCCCGAATGACTTTCTCACGAGTCAGCGCCGACACCGCAGCCCCCGGCGTGAAAGCCCGACTAACCGCCGACTGCGACACGCCGGCACGGCGCGCAACGTCGATCGAGGTGACCGCGCGGGGCTCTTTCATCGAGCGCAGCACCTGTTCAACACTTGCGCCATTTGACCGCGTTTAAGAGAACCAATCATGGAGTTTTGTACGCGTAGACAGCGGTAATCCATCGAAACAGTACTGTAGCATACGTATGCAAATCTGATGTGATTTTGTAACGTTTATGAACACAACTCTCCCCGTCCCGCTGCCCCGAGACGTCGCCTCCGCCGCAGCACTTCGAGACGCCAAATTGTTGGTGCGCCAATGGCTCGGAGCCGCACACGATCCGAGGAGCGCGGCGTCAATGCTTGCCGACGACGTAGCGTGGCATGCGAGCCACCCGGTCAATGAACTACATGGCCGCAACGCAGTACTAAGCCAATGGATCGAGCCCATTGCTGCGGCCTTCTCCCTTGGCGCAAGCCACGTTGAGCGGCGGCTCGATATTTTCATGGGCGGGTACTTCGATGGCCGTTTCTGCGGCGGCGAAGGCGTCTGGGTGTCGGTCACAGGACACTACGTTGGCAGTTTTAGCACCCCACTCTGGGGAATTGCGCCGCACGGTAGGCCTGCAACCCTTCGTTTCGGTGAGTTTTATCGAGTCGCCAACGGCAAAATCGCCGAAGCACGTTTATTGGTCGATCTCGTTGATTTACTGCGGCAGACGGGCGTTCGAGTGCTGCCGCTCAGCAACGGCGCGGAGTTGACCGTGCCCGGTCCGAGCGATCACAGCGGATTGATGTTTGATCCGCAATCGCCGGATATCGGCGACCGCACACAGGCGCAGGTGCTCGCGATGTTTCGCGGGCTCTTTGATTTTGATGGCGTTGATCTCAACAGCATGGGCATGGAGCGTTTTTGGTCGCCCAACATGATGTGGTTTGGCCCATGCGGTATCGGCACGGGGCGTGGCGTTGCGGGTTTTCAAAAGCATCACCAACGAGACTTTCTGCACGCCTTTCCGGATCGCCGTGGTGGTTTCCACCGCGCGCGATTGAGCGAGGGTCGCTACATGGCGTCCACCGGTTGGCCGAGTGTTTTGGCAACGCACACAGGGAGTTACCTGGGCGTGGCTGCGACCGGAAAACCGATCAGCATGCGGGTGATGGATTGGTGGCGCTGCTCCGAGGGCTGGATCGAAGAAAACTGGGTGTTGATCGACCTACCAGAGCTCCTGTTGCAAATGGGCGTTGATGTGTTGGCGCGCAGACGGCCGGGATAGCGTTGACGCTCTAAGGCACCTGGACAACGGCCAGCCAAGCGAGTCACAAAGTTCCACTGGACTGTAACAACAAAAAAGCCACCCGAAGGTGGCTTTTTCATGCGCGACGGCCGCTGTCACTACATCTTGTACGAAAGCTTGACACCAAACATGCGTGGTGGTGCGTAGCTCGCCTGAAGCGCTCCGCCGCCACCCCACACGAAACGGTTGGCCGTTTGCTTGTCAGTCACGTTGTCGACGTAGAGCTGTACGCCCATTTGCTTGTTGACTTGCACGTTAAGACGCAGATCAAACTTGGCAAACGCCGACTGCTTCACCAGTTCAACGTTGGCTGGCTGACCGTAGAAACTATCAGAGAAGGTGACCGCTGCGAGCGGCGTGAACTTCATCCCAGCGATGAACAGGTCATACGCAACCGAGAGCGATCCCTGATAGCGTGGCGAATAGGGCACCCGTCCGCCGCTCAAATCACACGCGTAGGTCGCCGCAGCTTGCCCTGCGCCACCCGTGCCACTGACCAAACCGCAGTTGAATCCGGGCGCAAACACGCGACGTTGACCCGCGGGGGCAATCGTCACACCATTG
>JAAFHR010000285.1 GCA_013298455.1 Betaproteobacteria bacterium
GGGTCGGTTGGCCGCTCAAACCCGCTCTTCCGAGGCCTTCGGCGAGCCACGCGCTAAGTTGTTCTTTTTGCATAGGAATTTGTTCTTTTCAGCGCTTAATTATCGCGCAGTGTGGATCGCTCGTGCGATGTGTAACCGTTTGTAACGCGTCCACCAAATCGCTCCGAGCTGCGTTGCTGAGGTCATGGCGGTGGCTCCCTCGAGTGGCGCTCCGCGCTGGCACCGAACCAATCTAAGGAGAATCCTATGAAAAACGTCATCCTTCGCAGCGCCATCCTCGCCGCGATTTCAGCGGCGACCCTCGGCGCAGCGGGCAGCGCCGCCGCGTCTGATCAAAAACACGGTTACTGGGCGCGCCCCAATGTTTACGTGGCCCCCGCGCCAGTCTACGTCGCGCCGCGCGGTAATTACTACTACGGCGGGTACAACTCGGGGCGTTGGTACAACGGCCGTTGGGTCGCACCGGTTGCCATCGCTGCGACCATCGGCGGCATCGCCGTGGCCACCGCACCCTACTACTACAACCCGCCCGTCACCTACGTCGCGCCACGCTACTACAGTGCTGGCTATGCGCCAACGTATTACAACAGCGCCCCGGTCTACGACGCCTTTTCAGACGCTGATCGCAACGGCGACGGCTTCGTCTCGTACGACGAAGCGCGCCGCAACCCCGATTGGCAAAGGAATTTCGGCCGCATCGATTGGAATCGTGATGGGTATCTAACGCGCGAGGAAATCGGCGCGTTCTATCGTTAGTCGCCGAGCACGTAAAACCGAAAGCAGCCCATGAAAAACTTGAAAACTCTAGCCGCCGTGTCTGCATTGGTGGCGGGCTGCTTGCTCGCAGCGGGTAGCGCGTCCGCAGCGCCCAAGAGCAAATTCACAAGCGCCGACGTGAACCGAGACCGCGCTCTGAGCCGCGCCGAAGCCTGCGCCGGAAAGACGCGAAACGTGTGTAAAAACTTCGATCGAATGGACGCTAACCGAGACGGCTTCGTGACCCGCGCTGAAATTCGCGCCTATAACAACGGCAAGCGTGTGGCGCGAGGCTTGTCGCCGAGACCTTAAAGGATTGGCGGCGGTTTTAGTGCCGTACGAGCGCCTCAACCGAAATCGTTTGTTGCAAGACGTGCGAGTCTTCAGTGGCGAGTTCGATGATTTCGTTACGGCAATTTGCGGCTTCTAGGCAAACGTAGTCACGCCAATCGTTCGCGCCGATATCGGTAAAGCCGCGCACGGCGTCAGCGCCGGGATTCCACGCTACGAGTGTCTCGCTGCCCTGAGTTTCGATGATGATTTTTCGCGCCATCGCGGGATCGATCAGCTCGAAACGATGGCCAGCTTGCATGTAAATCCGGTCGCTGCGGCCGGGGTCTCGTGGGTCGTTGAGATCCCAATCACCGCGTTGAGTGAATTCCGCAAAATCAGCGAATTTGTCGCTGTACGTCAAACCATCGAGCCCGTTCACGGAAACGCGCATCGCGTCGCCCACCTTGAAATAGGTGTGCAGCGCTTGCGTGAAACGAACCGTTTCGCCGCTCATGTTGACGGTGGTGAGCGCTTGTTCGAGTGCGCGACCGATGCGCATGGTGAGCATCAAGCTCATCGGCACGTCGTCAATGAGCGGCGCTGAAAGTGCGAGCACCACTTCGCCCGCGTCAGTGAGCTCAGCGTGGGTGAGCTTCCACTGCCTCGTTCGCACCAAGCCGTGCTGTGGCGCGTCGGGCGGTTGGCCTTGTTTCGCGAAGTACGGCCAACACACTGGAATGCCGCCGCGAATGGCGTCGGGCGGGCGCTTCGTGGTGGGCGACATCCACAGCACGTCGTCAAAACCTTTCGGAACAAACGAGAGTACGTGGCCGCCAAACAAGCTCACCGCGGCCGTCGAAAAAGGAGTGTGAACTAAGAGCGCTGGCAGCCCGTTAAACATGCCGTAATGCAGCTCTTTCTGCGATAGCGCCATCGCTGCTTACACCTTGTCGCCACGCGCACGCCGCGCGGTGATTGCTGCAGGTCGCGCCCACGCTGCATGCAGCCAACGCTTCAAATTTGGTTTGTCTGCCAGTTCCATCGGCAGCAGTCGATAGCACACACAAGCAACGTTCAGGTCCGCGACGGTGAATCGATCGCCCACGAGAAACGCTTGCTTGGCGAGCACGCTATCGAGCACCGCCAGCGGCGTTTGCACTCGCGCCAAACACTCTGCCGCGAGCTTCGGATCGCGCTCGGCCTCGGGCAAAAACATCGTGTTGTAAGCCCACTTGCCCAGATCATCCTCAACCGCTGTGGCGGCCCACAAGCTCCACTGCGCAACGAGTCCGCGCTCCTCGGCGCCGCTCGGCGCAAGCGCGCCACCGAATTTCTCAGCCAAGTAAATATTGATCGCGAGCGACTCAAAAATCGCCGTGCCATCGATCACCGCCATCGGCACTTTAGCGTTGGGATTGATCGCCAAATACGCGGGCGTTTTGAGCGCCGGATCGGTGTAGTGAATCGGATCGTGGGTGTAGGCCGCGCCGAGTTCTTCGACCATCCAAATGTTTCTAAAGGTGCGGGATGCGGCTACGCCGATGAGTTTGATGTTTGGCATGAGGTGCTTTTGAGATGAGTTGAGAGCTAGGTCGGGAGTGCGACGTGATGGTGAGGGTAGACTTTTTGACGCAGATTACGCTGATTTCGCGGATTGCCGCAGATTATTGGTTTGCCGATTCGCGCATGGTCGGCATACAGAAACTAATCTGTGTAAATCTGCGAAATCTGCGTAATCTGCGTCAAAGGCTTTTCAGCGAATCGCCTTTATGAATATGGCGTTGGGAGAATAATAAATCGGTAACAAAAATCGTTAAAAAACGTTACAAAGCTTTATTTTGATGGGCCGAACGATAGAGAGCTGTTAAACAATTCCGCCATCAACGAGAAACGCCTGCCCCGAGCAGCCACGTGCGTCGTCGCTTGCTAAAAACAGCGCCATCGCCGCCACGTCGTCAGCGTCCAATCGAAACTTGAGCGCTTGGTTGTCGAGGAAATCTTTCTCAAGCTGCGGCGTGACGACTTGCGCCATTTGCTTATCGGTTTTGATCGCGCCGGGCACGATGCAATTAACGCGAATGTTTCGTTCGCCGAGCTCTTGCGCCAAGGTTCGGGTGAGCCCGTGAATCGCCGCTTTGCTCGTGGTGTAGCTCACAAAGCCTTTGCGCCGCCGCATCCAAGAAACGCTGCCCATCGTGATGATCGAGCCGCCGTTTTGCATCACCCGCGCCGCCGCTTGCGCACCAAACACCTGCGGTCGTAAATTGATCGATTGATTGTTATCCCAAAATTCGGGCGTCAGTTCATCAAACGCATGCCGTACATCGTTGGCGGCATTGCCGATGTAGACATCCAAGTACCCGCCGAGCGCGTTTGCGCCCTGCGTAATCGTGCGCTGCAGCGCGGCTACGTCTCGGATGTCGCAATTGAAATAACGAAGCCGCTCGCGCACATTGAGCCGCGCTTTGAGCGCATTGGCCGCATCGTCGTCGATATCCAAAAACCCAACGATGCAACCCTGTTCAACGAAATTTTCAACCAGCGCCGCGCCAATGCCGGTCGCGCCGCCAGTCACAAAAACGGCTTTGCCGCGAAGGCTTGTGTAGAGGGTGGAGAGTTTGGTCATGGGTGCATTTTGCCAGTGTGGGCATCGAGTTAAGGCTTTCGCGCCGCTTCAATGCGCTCGGCTGTCGCAGGGTGACTGCTCGTGTAACTGCTTTCCGAGCCACGACCGTATCGCTGCTGGTAGGTCGCGAGTGACTCCAGCGCTTGGGCGAAGCTATCCTTGGGGTAGCCAGCTTTAACCATTAGCGCGACGGCGAACTCGTCTGCTTGGCGCTCAGCGTCGCGCGAATAGCCTGCCCTAATTGCGTTCCCGACGAAGACCTCCGAAACCTTTCGCGACAGTTGGTCGTGCGCCAGCGCGGTGGCGATGACTTGCAGTGCAACGCTGCTCGAAATCAGACTGCGCAAACCGTGTTGCTCTCGCACGTGTCCCAATTCGTGCGCCACTACCGCGAGTACCTCCTCGTCGCTTCTCATCGCGGCAATCAATTCGTCCGTCACCAGCACGGTGCCACCGGGGAGCGCAAACGCGTTGAACATGCCGCGCTTGAACAGTAGCCTTGCCTGAGGGAGTTCTGCCGCCTTGGCGAGTTGGGCAAAGCGCTCGGTGATCGCGGCTTCGCGTGACGAATCGAGCTGTGAGTCAAGAAACATCGGCTTCAACGCCTGCAACACGTCTCGACCGAGCGCCTGCTCGTACGCCGCTGGCACCCACGGCACGAGTTGCCCCGCCGCCCATGGAATGATGAGTGCGACCAGTAACGCCGGCACGGCGATCATTGCCGCCGCCGAGCCCCAAGCGGCTCGCGGATTGGCGATCCAGCGGTCAATACGGCTCGCCGACTGCGCGCTCGTTTGCTTGAACGCAGCCTTCATCGGTTCGGGGATCGCTACTGGACGGTCGAGCTCGATGAGCTCACCGCTGTGCAGCCTCAGCGCCGTGACGTATTCGTCCGTGTCGGTCGCCGGGCAAAACGCGTCGTTCGGATGCTCGACCAACGAGCCGTCTGCAAACTGAATGACCCAAGGCGAGCCCGATGAAGAGCGCGACAGGCGTACGCTCTGTCCGGCGTTATCGCGGCCGTCAAAGAGTCTGCCAGCAATCAGTTCATCCATGTTCACCAGCCCAGCTCAATATCAAACTGCTCGCCGATTCCCTCTGCGATTGCGCTCTGTGATTCGCTGGGTAGGGGCGGCAGCGGAAA
>JAAFHR010000286.1 GCA_013298455.1 Betaproteobacteria bacterium
CGGGCGTGGTAGCGCGGTGATTCGCCTTGCTTGTATGAGCTGTCGTGCTCTTCGTCGATCACAATGAGGCCAAGCTCCGCAGCGGGCGCAAACACGGCCAAACGGGTGCCGATGATGAGCCGCGCGCTGCCCGAAAACACATCATGCCAAGCGCGATTTCGCTCGGTGGGTGAAATCTTTGAGTGCATGATCGCCGTCGGCACTTCGGGAAGTGCTGCGATCACCCGATCCACGAGCTGTGGCGTCAAATTGATTTCCGGCACTAGCAGCATCACTTGTTTGCCTGCGTTTAACGTGGCCGCGACCAAATCGAGATAGACCTCGGTTTTGCCGCTACCGGTCACGCCGTGCAACAGCGACACGTGAAAGCCGGTTTGCTTGGCTCGCAACGCGGCCGCAGCATCCGCTTGCTCAGGCGTAAACACCGGGAGATTCGGCGCAAAGCCGGTGCGGCGAGTGGTTTCGAAAACGCATTCAACACGCTCTGCAACTAGCCACTCGGTCAACGCCTTTTTGGAGGAAGCGCTCAGCTCGACGCGAGCGCTAGGAGTGAGTAAACCCTCCGGAGCCGCAGCAAACACGGCCGCCAGCGCTCGTTGTGAGGTCTGCTTGGCAGGGATTTGCGCCACTGCTGACATCCCAAGCGCTGTAAGCCGCCACGCCATGATGGGCGGCGGTGGCGCGCTGTCGTTGGGTGTGATGAGCCCGCATGCCATTCCCAGGCTCACTTGGTAGTAATCCGCCACAAAGCGCGCGAGCTCGACCAGCTGCGCTGGGAGCGGGGTGGCAACCACGCGGGCGATGGCTTTGAGCTTGAGTGACGGCTCATCCTCAATCACGCCAACCGACGTGACCAATCCAACGTGTGGGCGGCTGCCCACGGCGACCTCAACGCAGGAAAACGCTTGCACCCCCCAATCGAGCGGCGCGGTGTAATCGAGCGCTCGACCGATGCCCAAGGGCACCTCAACCGTTAACTTAGTGAGCGCTCGCATGCGCCTTAACGCCGGGTAACTCAAGGGTGACGCAAATTGTCATTGTTACCCCCAAGGCCTGTGGATAACAATGTGACTTATTTCGACGAAATGCCACCGAAGCGCGGTTTTTAGCGATCTGCAGCGCTGTTGCCACAATCCGGTGCAGCGCGAAATAATTGTTATTTTTCAAAGACTTAACACGTTTTTCGGCGCTTTGCCGCGATGCGGGCACTCACGCGTAAGAAACTCGTCACATTTGTGCATAACTGGTGCGGTGAAGCGGAGGATTTCACGCGTGTCAAGCGTTTGTTTCTTAATTTTTCAACAAAATTTCAAAATCGTTTGGCGCGTTTCAAGCGCGAATTGCGTTTACCAGCGCCGCTACCAGCTCAGGTTTCGCGTCTGGCGTAATGCCGTGCCCCAGATTGGCGATGTAGCGGTGCTTTGCGTCAAAGCTCGTAAAGGTCTCACCCACTGTGCGTTGGATCGTTTCAACGTCGGTGGTGAGCAGAAGCGGATCGAAATTGCCTTGCAGCGTGATTTGCTTTCCTGCAGCCGCGCGAGCGAGTGACAAATCGCTTTGCCAATCGACGTGCAGCGCGTCTGCGCCCGCAGCGGCCATCGCGGCGAAACTGTGAGCTGCGCCCTTACTAAACAGAATGATCGGCACATTGGGCAGACGCGCTTTGAGCGTTGCAATAATCCGGCGCATCGACGCCAGCGAAAAGCGCTCGTACTGCGCGGGTGACAACACGCCGCCCCAGCTGTCAAAGAGCATCAGTGCATTGGCCCCCGCGTGGGCTTGTTGCGCCAAGTAATCAGTCGCGATCTGTTCGTTGGCGGCGAGCACGCGCTCCAGCAAATCGGGGCGTTGCAGCATCATGCGCCGCGTGGTCGCGAAATCATTTTGCGAACCAGCGCCTTCAACCATGTAGCAAGCCAGCGTGAACGGCGAGCCCGAAAATCCAATGAGCGGAACGCTTTGCACGCCGTTTTGCGTGAGCGCCCGTTTGCATTCAGCCACCGCATCAAAGACGTATTGCAAGCTCGACACATCGGGCACGCGAAGCGCCGCAATCGATGCTTCGTCTTGCAAAGGGTGAGCGAGCTTCGGCCCTTCGCCCACGCCAAACGAGAGCCCCAAGCCCATCGCGTCAGGGATCGTCAAAATGTCTGAAAACACAATCGCGGCATCAAGCTTGTAGCGCTCGAGCGGCTGCAGCAAGACCTCAGCGCAAAACGATGGCGAGCGGCATAAATCCATGAAGCCACCGGCCTTGGCGCGAGTCGCTCGATACTCTGGCAAATAGCGTCCCGCTTGGCGCAGCAGCCACACCGGCGGGCGCGGCAAACGCTCGTCGGTGAAGGCGCGGAGCATGAGTGTGTTGGCGATGTTCGCCGAAGGCGTCGAACCCGAGCTCATCAGCGACGAACCAATGTCAACACGCCATTGGACCAACTGGGCGAAGCGCGCACCAAAAATTCACGGCCGATGCTTGTCGTGGTGAGTCCCGGTTTTTCGCTCACGGTGGCCTTGAGTCCGTAGACATCCACCGCGCCCACTCGAAGCGAGGCGAGCGACACGGAATACGTTTTGTAGGTTGCGGGCTTGCCGTCTTTGTCTTTCGGCTGCACGATGGTTTTGATCTCTTTGCCGTCTTTCTTTTCGATCTGCGTTTCGGGCGGCACTTTGAACGAGCGCGACGGTTTTTCCTTGTAGGGGATGCCCAAGCGATCCGCATCGGCCGACGGAATCACAATCAAATCGAGCGAGCGATCAATCTCGGCTTGCACATTGCCGCCGTTAATCAGCGCGGGCGTGAGAAACTGATTCTTTTGGTTGGCGCGGATTTGATGCGACGGGAAACCTTGGATTTGCGAATCAAAGATCGCGGTTTCGCCGACGCGCATACGGCGCGTTTCGCCGTTGAGCAAAAACACGGCGTAGTCGCCGTCGATCTTTTGCAACAGCAAACCTTCGTTAGTGAACTGCCCAATTCGCGCTTCGCGTCGCTCGCCATCGAGCACAAACTGCGCACTCGATTTCGCGCCAACCGCAGCCACTTGAACGTAGGTGGCGTGCACGCTGGCCGCTGACAAAACGAGCGCCGCCGAAACAAAATTCAAAACGTTTTTCATAGGCGAGATGCTAACCGCGCACATTGAAAATCGCGGAATCCGCTTTGACGTGGCGCGATCGCATTGATTCAACGCGATATAGCTATTTTGATGCGGGCATTGCTCCATCTAGGCTAGCGACGACTAAACTGAAATTTCGAAGCCCATCAATATCTGCTGATAGGCCACAAAAATCTTGGCGCATCAGCGATAAGCCAGCGCTACGACTATCGCGGTAACTCGGATGTGCCCATCAAAAACTGATCGACGGATCGCGCCACCTGCCGACCTTCTCGAATCGCCCACACCACGAGCGATTGACCGCGACGCATGTCACCGGCTGCGAACACTTTGTCGACGTTGGTTTTGTAGCCGCCTTCGTCCGTTGATGCTCGAGCATTGCCACGCGCATCGCGCTCCACGCCAAACGCCTTCAAGATCGGCGCGACCGGATGCACAAAACCCATCGCCAAGAGCACGATGTCGGCCTTCATTTCCCATTCACTACCTGCGACTTCATGCATCTTGCCGTCTTTCCATTCAACACGCGCGGCTTTGAGCGCGGTGACTTGACCATTGCTGCCAACGAGCGCTTTGGTAGTGACGGACCAATCGCGATTCGCGCCCTCTTCATGCGACGATGAAGTACGCATCTTCAGCGGCCAATTCGGCCATGTGAGTGCCTTGTTTTCTTGCTCGGGCGGCTGAGGCATGAGCTCGAATTGCGTGACGCTCGCTGCGCCGTGGCGATTGCTCGTGCCGACGCAATCAGAGCCCGTGTCACCACCGCCGATCACTACAACGTGCTTACCCTTTGCCGAAATCACTTCAACATCGTCACCCGCAACGCGCTTGTTTTGCAGTGGCAAAAATTCCATCGCGTAATAAACGCCTTTGAGCTCACGTCCCGGCACTGGCAAATCGCGTGGATGCTCCGCGCCGCCGGCCAAAACTACAGCGTCGAATTCGTTCTTCAGCGTATCCGGCGACACGATCTCTTTCGCGTCGTTACCCACGCCTGCGACCAGTTCGCCGCTGCCGACCATCACGCTCGTTTTGAACGTCACGCCCTCGGCCTCCATCTGTGCGATGCGACGATCAATGTGCGATTTCTCCATCTTGAAATCGGGAATGCCGTAGCGGAGAAGACCGCCGATGCGATCGGACTTTTCAAACACCGTTACGGCGTGACCTGCGCGGGCAAGCTGTTGCGCTGCGGCCAAACCGGCAGGGCCCGAGCCAACGACGGCGACACTCTTTCCGGTTTTCTTGGCGTTGATTTGCGGCGTGACCCAGCCTTCTTCCCAGCCCTTATCGATGATGAAATGTTCAATCGATTTGATGCCGACGGCGTCGTTGTTGATGTTTAGCGTACACGCCGCTTCGCACGGCGCAGGGCATACACGCCCCGTGAACTCAGGGAAATTATTTGTTGAGTGCAACGTATCAAGCGCGTCTTTGTAGTTGCCACGATACACAAGATCGTTCCAATCAGGAATGATGTTGTTGACCGGACAGCCCGTTTGGCAAAACGGAATGCCGCAATCCATGCAGCGCGCGCCTTGCGTTTTGGCTTCGTCAGGCTTTAACGTAACGACGAATTCGCGGTAATGATTGACGCGTGTTTGCGGAGTTTCCGAAGCCTCTTTGAGGCGTTGGTACTCCATGAATCCGGTGATTTTTCCCATGATGTCTGCTT